>CAZLZM010000058.1:0-7217 GCA_964563995.1 uncultured Nitrosopumilales archaeon | reverse complement strand
AAATCCTATTAAAAATACTACCCAAGGAGCTTGGGGAAGTCACGCTTGGGGAGATGTTAAAGTCTATGAACCAAGAAGCTTCGCCTTTTAAGGTGGGGTAGCTCACATATCTGTTATACCCTCCTTCCCTATTTTAAATAAAGCCTCATTGCTAGAACTTATCAGTGGATAAATCAAATTAGCCTTCACTATAGTATAGTTATCAGATGAGTTAAGCCTTGTAAGCATTAACTTATAGTGTGCAAACATGGATACTGCTCTATCCATTATCTGCCTATACTTGTACCTAGACTCCTGTTGTTCAATAACTGATGCTACTCCATTGGTTACCACAACTGCAGCATTCATAAGTACTGCATTAACTGCTAGTCTATGCATAAGTCTCATAAGCATAAAGTTACCTTCTATACTCTTGCTACCATACTCAAGTCTAAATAATGCTGGTGCATCCTCAACTATTACAAGTGACTTCTTAGCATCTATGTAATTTATTGAGTTGGATAGCTCGTTGGTATTATAAACTCTATTAATGTATATTCTATCAGTCAATTTAGCATCATTATTACAGTAAGAATATTTTATCATCTCTATAACCCTCTCTATCTTGAACTCACCCTTTGCATCTACGATAAGAACATAGTCAGAACTATAACTCTTCAACGCATTAACAGTTAACTGCATACATAACTGGGTCTTACCAGAACCTGCAGGACCAAATATACAGTATAGCAAACCTCTCTTAATTCCATTGTATAGCAACTCATCCAATGCCTTTGAGTTTGTGCTTATCATACCTAGCATTAATGATTAGTAAGATTTTTATCTTGGGGTTAAGCCTAATTTTCAAGTGAAGTCTTTGTCAAGCCAACAATACCCAAAGAGACCACTGACTGTATTACAGAAGGCTATAAACAAGAAGGTTGCTGTTAGATTAAAGAATGAGAATGAGTATAGAGGGAAGATGAGTAATGTTGACTCTTACATGAACTTGATACTAGAGGATGCTGAGGAGTTCAATGGACAGACTCATGTAGCAAACTATGGTAAGGTAGTGATAAGGGGCAACAATGTATTATTCATCAAGTTAGAGGATGAACTATAGATATAGTAAGTAGAACACTAATAGAGGAAGATTTTATAATAACTAGTACGGTGTAGCCTTTGATGAAGCAACTGTTTACTTCAGAGTCTGTTACAGAGGGACATCCAGATAAGGTGTGTGATCAGATAGCAGATGCCATATTGGATGAGTATATAAGACAGGACAAGTACTCAAGGGTTGCTGTTGAGGTACTAGCAACCTATGGGCTTATAGTAATTGCGGGAGAGGTTACTAGTGATAGTCATGTAGATATACCAAGTGTGGTGAGGCAGGTTGTAAAGGATATTGGATACGGTAACAGTGAGTCTGGGCTGGATATAAACAGCTACAGGATTATAACATCTTTGCATGAGCAAAGTCCAGATATAGCTCAAGGTGTTGTAAGAGGAGATAATGTTATAGGTGCAGGAGACCAAGGACTTATGTTTGGTTATGCTTGCAATGAGACTGAAGAGCTCATGCCTCTGCCTATAATGCTTGCAAATAAGCTTACCATGAGGTTAGCTGAGGTTAGGAAGAAGGGTATACTACCATGGCTTATGCCAGATGGTAAGTCTCAAGTAACTGTGGAGTATGAGGATAACATTGCAAAGAGTGTTAAAGCAGTAGTGCTATCTGCACAACATGCTAAGGATGTTGATATAGAGACCGTTAGAAGGGAGTTAATGGACAAGGTTATACTTCCTGTATGCAATGAATTCCTTGCTAAGGATGCCAAATTCTATATAAATCCTACTGGAAGATTCGTTGTAGGAGGACCTGCTGCTGATACTGGGCTTACAGGTAGGAAGGTTATGGTTGATACATATGGAGGTGTATGTAGGCATGGGGGAGGAGCATTCTCTGGTAAGGATCCAACTAAGGTTGATAGAAGCGCATCATACATGATGCGATATATAGCAAAGAACATAGTTGCATCTGGACTTGCAGATAGGTGTGAAGTGAATGTCGCATATGCAATAGGTGTCGCTGAACCTATAGCAGTTAATGTTAACACTTTTAACACTGGCAAGATACCAGATGAGGAGGTAAGTGATCTAATAGTTAAAAACTTCGACCTTACTCCTTCAGGAATAATAAATACATTAAACCTAAGGAGAGCAATATACAGAAAGACAGCAGCATATGGACACTTTGGAAGGAATGAGCCAGAGTTTACATGGGAGAAGACAGATAAGATAGATGTATTTAAGATCAAGTGATGATATGCAATGAGTATAAATACTTAATTAAAAATAAATTACATAGCATAATATACAAAATAAAATATTGTTATATTTTATTTACAAACTATTTATTGCAAGATTTAACATACTCTAATACTTTCTTAATATCATACTCTAACGCATACCTCTTCCTGAAGAAGTTAACTATGTTACTTATATCTCTCTCAAGCAATACATCAGCATTTGGACGCTCCTTACAAACACATTGAGGCCAGTCTATTATCCATGTATTTTCCCCATCATATAATACATTATACTCACTAAGATCCCCACTAACCAAGTTAGCATTACAGTATGCTAACTTTATATTATAGAGTATATTACTCAATACCTCTTCAGGATCATGTAATATATTGCAATCAACTAGCCTAATACCATTTATATACTCCATAACTATAGCATGCTTATTATACGCTACAACTCTAGGTACATTAACATTAAACTTCTTTAGCCTCTTCAATGCATTGGACTCTCTTCTTGCAGCCTCTATGCTAAGTAGTAACCAGTTATGTATAGACTCATCTAACTTATATAAGCGTTTTCTAGTAACATCCCTAAAGCTTATTCTCCCAATTCTGAACAACTTTAATGCTAATCTATTTGCATTAGAATCTATACATTCTAGTACATCAGCTTCTTTACCTATACCTATAGGCTTACCAACACCACTTAATATATCCTTGTTTGCAAGCTCCCAGAGTACCAAAGCATCTAGCCCAGAGTACACAAGCCTGTATCCATTCTCATCCTTTACTATAAACCTCTTCTCGTTTAACTTTGCTAGAGCAAAGTTAACCCTATCTATATGCATCCTTGCTCTATAGACTATCTGCTCTACTTGCATTGCATTATACTCTCTCAGCATAGAATACATAACCTTGAGTACCTTAACCTCTTCATGTGTAAGAGATCTTACATACTTTGCATATATCATGAGATTGAATAAATAACACTTAATTATATCCTAATCTATAATGAGCAATAGTGATGATGTTAACATTAGCATTGCTGAGCAAGAGCTACCAGAGGAGGTAGAGGAGAAGAGGAAGAAAGGTCTGCTTAGAACTGGCTATACTACTGGCACCTGTGCTACTGCTGCAACTAAAGCAGCATTAATAGCATTGTTAACAGGCAATATACCTAAAGAGGTTACAGTTACTTTGCCAAAGGGTAATACCGCAGTGATACAAGTGAAAGAGTGTAAGATAGTAGATGGTTATGCTGAATGTACTGTTGTAAAGGATGCAGGGGATGATCCAGATGTAACCCATGGGGCAGAGATAGTCTCTAGGGTTGAGCTAACAGATAGCATAGGTAACATAGACATACAAGGAGGTAAGGGTGTTGGTATAGTAACCAAACCAGGTTTAGGGTTAGAGATTGGCAAACCTGCAATAAACCCTACCCCTAAGAGAATGATTATTAATGCTGTAAATGAGGTTGCGCATAATATACTAAGCAGAAGAGGTGTTAAAATTACAATATCTGTACCTAGAGGTGAAGAGCTTGCAAAGAAGACAGATAATCCTAGGCTAGGAATAGTAGGAGGTATAAGTATACTAGGTACAACTGGAATAGTTATACCATACTCTACTGCATCCTTTGCTGCAAGTATAAGACAGGCTATAGATGTTACAGTTGCAATGGGTAATGATACTGTTGTGTTCACAACTGGTGGTAGGAGTGAGGAGTTCATAAAGAGAGTTATAGGTTATGCCTTACCTGATCACTGCTTCATACAAATGGGCGATTTTGTAGCATACTCTGCCAGGACTGCAGCAAACAAGGGTATAAAAAGGATCATAGTTGGAGGATTCATAGGTAAGCTATCTAAGGTAGCAAAGGGTATAAAACAGACACATGTTAAAGGATCAACTGTAGATATGGATTTCCTAGCATCCATCGCAAAGGAGTGCAATGCTGATACTGCTAGCATAGAGGAGATAAGGAATGCGAATACTGCAAGGCATGTAATGGAGATAGTTATTAGTAAAGGTATAAAAGGTTACTTTGATAGATTATGTATGCTAGTATGTGAGAGGATCTATGAGTACACTGATAGCAAAGTTGATTCTATAGAATGCATAATGTTTGATTTTGATGGTAACGTAATAGGTAATGCAAGGCTAAGCAAGGAAGGGTAATAAAATAATAAATAAAGAAAGGTGCTAGTATATGAACAATAATTATAGGATGAACAGAGTAGCAGTAATAGCAATAACAAAGCATGGAGTAGATATTGCATTAAGGATAAAGGCTAGGATGAAGGATTGGGATGTATATGCCCAAGAGAAGTTCAGGTCAGACTATAATACTGGGATAAATTGGTATAACGAGCCTACAGCATCTCTGGTTGCCAGACTCTTCAACTCTTACAATGCACTTGTATGCATATTCTCACTTGGTGCTGTTGTAAGACTTATAGCACCTTACATTAAGGATAAGAAGAGTGATCCTGCTGTTGTGGTTATAGATGATAAAGCTAGGTTCGTTATAAGTGCTTTATCTGGTCACCTAGGAGGGGCTAATGATTTGGCAAGATTGATTGCAAGTATATTGGGTGCAACCCCAGTCATAACAACTGCAGCAGATGTAAATGAGACTATAGCAGTAGATCTATTGGGTAAGGAGTTCAACTGGGTTATAGATGACCTAACTGAGGTTAATGTAACCATGTTAAGTGCAGCCATGGTAAATGAGGAACCTATAGGAGTTTATCAGGACGCTGGAGAGCATAGTTGTTTACTTAACAGGAGGTTGCCATCAAACGTAATGGTATTTAAAACACTTGATGAGCTTATGCTATCAGGCTACAAGGCATTGATAGTTACAGATAGGATAATAGATGAGAAGTATGATGAGTTGATCAAGAGATCTGTTATATATAGACCAAAGAGTCTAGTAGTTGGATTAGGTACGCATTATGATACAAGCAAGGAAGAGATAGTAAAGGCATTAGAACAGGTATTCAAAGAGAATGGTTTGAGTTTAAAGTCTATAAGGAATATAGCGACCCTTAAGAGACCTGTAGAGGTTAAGGGTTTGGTAGAGTTCAGTAAGGAATATGGCATAGATATTAGATACTATAGCAATGAGGATCTAGCAAATGTTAATGTACCTAACCCATCAAGTATAGTTAGCAGGTATGAGGGTACCCCTAGTGTAGCAGAAGCAGCTGCACTATTAGACTCTAATGGTACACTGATAGTAGAGAAGAGGAAGTTCCCACCAAACTTAACTATTGCAGTTGCAAGGGTTAAATACCAAATATAGTATAGGGTAGTTATGTATGGTGAGCAATTATAATAACAGTGGTAGTATTAATAAGCATGGTATATTGTTAATTGATAGGGGTAGCAAGGATATAGATGTCAGGCATGAGCTCTACGAATTATGTAAGTTGGTTAAGGATAGGGGTAACTATTACTATGTAACATACTCATTCTTAGAGGTAACTGAGCCTTTCATAGAGCACGGCATTAAGGAGTGTAATGATGCTGGAGTAGAGTTCTTAACCATAGTGCCGTACTTCCTATACCCTGGGCTTAAGATGAAGCTTGCAGTATGCAAGAGTACAAGGATAGCCAAAGAGATGGGCTTAAGGTTTGTCATAGCAAGATCACTTAACTATCATGAAACACTTGTACAGCTTGTAAGGTTAAGGGTAAGTGAGGCTAAGAGCATACATAGTATAACCAATGCAGATGATGAGTGTGCTCTATTGCTAATAGGGCATGGTAGTAGTGATATACATGCAAGGAGAACATTTGAGAGTATTGCTAATGCACTAAGACCATACTATAAGAATGTTAACATATGCTTTCTAGAGCTAGATAGACCTAATATAAAGGAGGGTATATTGCTCTCATCCAATAGATCCTCAACTCTAATAATTATGCCCTACTTTTTGCACAATGGTACACATATGAAGCATGATATTAAGAAGGAGATAAATGATGCACTAAGTTCTGCTAATGTAAAGTGCAATGTTGTAATAACAAAGCATCTAGGTGTTAACAACATGATAGCAGATCTTATAATAACAAGGGCTAGAGAGGTTGAATCAATTATAGCAAAAGCAACTAATGACAAACATAATAATAATAATAATTAAAATCAATAAACAAGCATAGAGTGAATCTTATGACAAGGTACAAAGGTGATGATATAGAGGATCTTAGCATGAGTATAATAGAGCAAGAGATTGCTAATGAACATAAGAGTAGGTATAATGAGTTGGAATGGCTAGTAGTTAGAAGGGTTATACATGCTACAGCTGATTACGAGTTTGCTTATTCATACTCAAGTAACTCATTGATCTTTACATGCAATGCATTGAATAGCGCATTGGACTCCATAGAGGATAAATGTAGCATAGTATGTGATACTGATATAATACATGCTGCATTGAATAAGAGTGCACTTGAAAGGTTATCACTTAGATGCATATGTAAGATATCAGATCAAGAGGTTATAGATAAGGCAAGGAGGCTTAACAAGACTAGGGCTGAGATTGCAATGAGGTTATGCTCTGATTACATAGATAATGGCATAGTTGTTATAGGTAATGCTCCTACAGCATTATACGAACTAATAAATATGATAGAAGAAGGTTATGTGAGACCCAGGCTTATTATAGGTATACCTGTAGGATTTGTATCTGCTGTAGAGTCTAAAGAGTCACTGATAGAGTTAGGCAAGAAGAGAAGTGGTATAGAGTATATAACTAATAGAGGTAGGAAAGGAGGAAGCATAGTTGCTGCAGCTATACTTAATGCATTGTTCAAGATATATATGAATAAAGGATTAAAATTAAATAAATAGGCTCTGTTAACTTTAGATAATAGTTATCCAAACTATAATTATGGAACGTAATAGAACACCTAAAC
>CAZLZM010000057.1:0-7484 GCA_964563995.1 uncultured Nitrosopumilales archaeon | reverse complement strand
TGTTAACAAGCTCTCCTTGAATATGGTTATCATCGTAGCGTCTATTATGCTCTATAGCATTGATAGCACCTCTAAGCAAGGTTACCAACAACATAACCTCTTTCGATGTTGCCATACTTCTGCTCATTATACGCTCTATGGCAAGGTTAAGCATAGGTATCTTATGCTCTCTAACCCCAGCCAATCTAGCCAGTCTTATAGCATAACCCTTAAGCAATTCTATCTCATGCTTACTTGCATTATCCCTCATGCTAATAGTATTATTATCTCTGTATATCTCATAGAGCAGTATAGCAAGTGCATGTGATATATTGAGTGCCTTATAGTCTGTAGGGGTATCTATGCTTACTACTACATTACACCTCTTAAGCTCCTCATTGGTTAATCCTATGCTCTCTCTACCTAGTAATATACATGCATTGCCATTCATTAAATTAACTATACTTGCTAATACTTTAGGTTGTATAGCATCCCTAACTATGTTGCTCCTCCTCCTTGCTGGGACTGAGGTTGTACCTATAAGCATATCAAATCCCTTCAAGTAATCGAAGCTGACTAACCTTGCATTATCAACTATGTGAGCAGCATGTGCTGCGAATATCCTAGCCTTATTCAGATCTACCTTTGGATCTATAAGTATTAGTTCATCTAGCCCAAAGTTCATAACTAGCCTTGCTATATGTCCTACATTAACCTCATACATTGGCTCACATAAGGCTACACTTAACCTCATATGAGAACTATAGTAATAACGTATGATATATAAAAATAATCATTAAATAATAAGATTACTATGTTATGATGAGCATGGAGGATAAGTATGCTAACATAGATGGTTATAGGATAAGGTATGTTGAGCAAGGTGATAAGAGTAACAAGCATATACTCCTAATACATGGATTAGGGGGTTCTATAATGAGTTGGGGTAGCAATATCCCATACCTTGCGGAGTCATTCCATGTGGTAGCATTAGATCTACTAGGATTTGGTAAAAGTGATAAACCAAAGATAGATTATACCATGGATATATTTACCAAGATAGTTAAAGGTATAGTAGATGCTCTATCATTGGATAGATTAAGCATAGTAGGCTCATCACTAGGTGGACAGATAGCATGTGAGTTTGCATTAGATAAAAATAATATAGATAGGATTGAGAAGCTTGTGCTAATAGCCCCTGCTGGGTTTACACCAAGATCGTTTAAAGGCACCAGTGCATTATTAAACTATGCTAAGATATTCGATGCCAAGGATGCAGATAGGTTAAAGAGTATACTTAAGAGTGTACATGGCTCTAGCATAAGTGATGAGTACTTAAGATGGATGCATGAATACATAAAGATGGAGAATGCAAAACATGCATTCATATCTGCATTAAAGAATAGTGCTAAAGCAGGTAGACTAACTAGGAGGTTCAAGGATATAGTAGGGAAGGTTAATACACTAGTTATATGGGGTAAGAATGATAACATAATACCTGTGAAGTATGCATCGTTCTTTGTAAATGTAAGTAATTGTAGACTAATACTACTTGAGCATTGCTCACATAGGCCGCATGTTGAGGATAGCAGATTATTCAATGAGTATGTTAAGATATTTCTATCAGGATAGTAATTAATCGAATATATTAGCCATACCCTTTATTATTCCTAGCTCATCTAACCTAAGTAACTCGTTAAGCTTTGCTACCCTTTCACCCCCAACTACACCTGCCTTAAGCATTCTTGAACCAGTTGCTATTGCTATATGTGTTATATGTGCATCGTTTGACTCACCAGATCTATGTGATGTTACTAGTCTTATCTTATTAGAGCATGCTTTATATGCAAACTTAAGGGCATCATATAGGCTACCTGCTTGGTTAACCTTGAGTATAGCAGCATTGCATGCTCTATGATTTAATGCATACTCTAACCTGTTAACATTGGTTACAAGCAGATCATCCCCAGTTATGTAAGTGCTATTATTGAACTTCTTAACCAACTCGCTCATACCCTCAAAATCCTCCTCATGCAATGGATCCTCAACATATATAAGCCTATGATCCTTTATAAGCATACTAACGAATTCTATCTGCTCTTCTTTGCTTAAAACCATACCTTCTCTGGCATAAACATACCTCTCCCTCTTACTATCCCAGAGAGATGATGATGCAAAGTCTATGCCTATTGCTATATCTTTGCCTAATCTATATCCAGCCTCGTTGCATGCCTGTTCTACTGCCTCTAGCGCTTCTATACTCTTAATGTTTGGAGCCCATGCTCCCTCATCCCCTCTACCATATGTGAACCTCTTATCCTTAATCTCTAGTATGGATCTTAATGCTCTATGTACATCAATATTCATCTTTATTGCAGTACTTATACTATTTGCTCCTATAGGTACGACTAGATACTCTTGTATATCTGGTGTACCAGGACCAGCATGCGCACCTCCACCAAGTACATTGCCTAATGGGTAAGGGAATCTATAATCATGAGAGTTCTTACCTATCAGACTGAACAAAGGTTCGTTCAAAGCCTTCGATGCAGAGTCTAATGCAGCTATGCTTAATGCATAGGCGATGGAACCCCCTATCTTTGAGTAGTTCTGTGTATCATCTATACTCTTAAGTGTATCATACAAAGCCTTTAGATCTGTAGCATCTATACCTATGAACCTATCCTTGCTTGCATTGAACGATGCCAATGCTTGTTCTATATTATTACTAGGGAATGCTATAGCCTCATGCTTGCCCTTACTTGCCCCAGCAGGAGCACATGCTCTACCTAAATACTTGCCATCTGTTATAACATCAATCTCTATACTCTCCTGTCCTCTGCTGTTATAGCATAACCTACACCTAATAGAGGTTATCTTAGTCATTCCCAATCCTTACATTATGCTATACGTGTAACTATCACATGCCATCTATCTCTTCCTTCTTATGCATCAATACCTCGTAGTATGGCAGTAGTTGGTATATAGTCTCTACAGTACTTAAGAACATCCTCCTGCAGCAATAACGCTCTATACCCATGTCATCAAGCACATTTGCTGGTTTCTCGCCCATCTTAACCCTACTCAAGTATAATTGGTACTTATCTGCTATAAGACTACCACACGTGAAGCATCTTATAGGTATTAGCATGGGTTATCCTTTAATTAAAGGATATAAAAATATTTAGCATATGCGGGGGTAGCCAAGCCTGGTCAAAGGCGCCAGACTGAGGCTCTGGTCCCTTAGGGGTTCGTGGGTTCAAATCCCACCCCCCGCATATACCATTATTAATTTTTATTATCTTATCTTAATTGTAGGTCTTCAGATCTCTTATAATTGAATGTATTATCTCCAAACCTTCGTCTATCTCATCTTTGCCTATTATCAATGGGGGTATTACCCTTACAGCCTTTATACCTGCAGGTAATAAGAGCAATCCATTCTTGAATGCTTGTATAAGAAATCCATCCCTTAACTCTTTGCTTGAAAACTCTATACCTATCATCAATCCCAATCCTCTAACATCTATTATACTATCCTTACTCTCCTTCATGATATCAATCAGACCACTCAGTAGAATCCTGCCCATGGTATATGCATTATTCATCAGTCTATCCCTAGCAATAACCTCTATTATCTTTGCACCTATAGCCATATCTATCCTATGACCCCCTCCCCATGTGCTAGATAACACTCCTTGCTGGTTTGGGTCAAATCTCTTATGATATAAAGTTGCTCCAACCTGAAGTGCCTTTGCTGTACATATTATATCTGGCTTTATATCGTAGTGTTCAAATGCCCACCATCTACCAGTTCTAGCTATGCCAGACTGAACCTCATCTATTATCAATGGTACATTGTATTGCTCTGAGCACTCCCTTAACTTCTTTATGAACCTCTTACTTGCTATATTGTAACCTCCTTCACCTTGAACTATCTCAGTTATTATAAAAGCAACCTTGTTCTCCTTAAGCAAGTACTCTATAGCATCGATATCCTCATCATCGTCTCTTGTACAGAATCTTATCCTTTTAGCAGGTAACTCTGGGAAGTTGTTCTTCTGAACAGGCTTACTGAATGTAAATGTTAATGCTCCAAGGGTTCTTCCATGAAAGGCATTTATACATGATACACCTGGGAGTGCCCCCATCATTTTATATGCAAGTTTTATAGCATTCTCAACAGCCTCTGCGCCACTATTTATAAAGAATACTTTGAAGTCCTTTGGTACTATAGAGAGTAACCTCTCAGCCAATTCAGCATGCTCCCTACAGTAGAAGTCCTGACCAGCTATCTTGTGTACTCCTATGTTTGAATAGTCTCTTAGCACATCAATAACATCGGGATGCCTATAGCCTAGAGGTGATGAACCTATATTCGATGTGAAGTCAAGGTATACATTACCATCTACATCCTTTATGTAGCATCCTTCCCCATCCTCTATAACTAGTGGGTATACGAATGTAGAGTTGTAGCAGTATCTATTCATCCTCTCTATTACCATTTGAGCATTCTCTCCTGGCGATTCAACCACTATATTATGCTTCACATGTACTTTATAACATCCATATAAAATAAGTATATCGAATAACATCTGTATACACATAATTCAAGAAAGATTAGTAAAGTTTCGTCGTTGATAACGTTAATATTAGTTGTGCTATCTTCATTTACCATGAAGGTAACTTCAGAAGGAGTAGAGATAGCCTATGATGACCTTGGTTATGGAGAACCTGTATTGCTCTTTATGCCTGGTTGGTGTTGTGAGAGAACAGTCTTTCAGGACTTAGTGCTACGTTGTAGTGCATATCATCGTACACTTGCCCTAGATTGGCGTGGACATGGAGAGTCAGGATCGCCCAATGGCGATTTCGGTAATGAGACTCTAGTATCAGATGCCTTGGCTGTAATAGAGGCCAGTGGGTCAAGACAGGTTATTCCAGTTGCACTATCACATAGCGGATGGATTGCTATCGAGTTACGACGCAGGTTAGGTATGAGAATTCCAAAACTTGTCTTGGTTGATTGGATACTCACTGAGCCACCTCAATCGTTCCTTGAAGCTCTTAAGGGGATGCAAGATCCAGCTAGGTGGAAAGATACTGTAGAGGCTATATCCACACTCTGGTTGCAAGATATCGATAATTCTAGGCTGATCAATTTTATGCAAGTGATGAAATCATATGGTTTCGATATGTGGGCTAGAGCAGCACGGGAGATCAGCAAGGCATATACAGAATCAGGAAGTCCTCTATATGCTCTTTCCTTGTTGAGACCACCTGTATCTGTGTTGCATATCTATGCACAGCCTCCAGATCCAAATTATCTAACTCTTCAACAAGAGTTTGCATCATCACACCCTTGGTTCAGTGTATACAGATTAAAGGCGCGGAGCCACTTCCCCATGTTTGAGGTTCCTGATGAGATGGCAGATGCTATAGAACGATTCATCCTACAGTATTAGTATACTTAATCGGTACCAGTGCGGGGGGTGGGATTTGAACCCACGAACCCCTAAGGGACCAGATTCTGAGTCTGGCGCCTTTGACCAGGCTTGGCTACCCCCGCTAAAATCGATCAATTAATAAATAATTAACTAAAATTAATTATTCATCTTATCTTTTGTTTGAATTTATTGATATCAGATACCTACATAAATATCATCGCCTTTAACTTCTACCTTGTAAGTATTCAATCTAACCCCCTTGATATGATCTAGTAATCTACCATCAGTAACATTGTAGTGCCATCTATGCATATAGCACTCTATCACATCTCCTTTTAGTAATCCATCTACCAAAGGGGCATCCTGATGTCTACAGTATGCTTCTATAGCATAATAATTACCATTAACATTGAATACTGCTATATCTATTCCATTGATCTTAAACTGCTTCCCCTTGCCTATTCGAATATCATGCGTCTTTGCAACCTTAAACCATTGCATATATAATATACTCGTTAGTAAAATAAATATTATTGCCTCATTTAGAAGTCTTACATGGCAAAGGTTAAAGATGTGAATTTGGCTGATAAAGGTAAAGTATCTTACGAGTGGGCTAGAGCACATATGGGCATACTAGAGAAGAGTATAGAGAGGTTAGAGTATGAGAAACCTTTACATGGTATAAGGAGTGCACTATGCTTACATGTAACAAAGGAGACATCAGTGCTTGCACTAGGGCTCAAGAGGCTTGGTGCAGATGTTAGCCTATGCGCAGCAAACCCTTTAAGTACACAGGATGATATAGCTGCTTACTTGGTTATGCAAGGAGTAGATGTATATGCATGGAGGGGTGAGAGTATACAAGAGTACTATGATTGTATAAGAATAGTATTAAGCAAGAAGCCCAATACAATAACAGATGATGGCTCTGATATGCATGTTCTGTACCACAAGGAATTCATTGATAAATTCAAACCATTAGGAGGTACAGAAGAGACTACCACAGGGGTAATAAGATTGAAGGCTTTAGAGAGAGACTCAAAACTCGCATATCCTGTTATAGCAGTTAATGATGCTTACACAAAGCATCTATTCGATAACAGATATGGCACTGGGCAGAGTACAATAGATGGTATAATGAGGGCAACAAGTCTATTACTTGCTGGTAAGACTGTAGTCGTTGCAGGTTATGGATGGGTTGGTAAGGGGATAGCAAATAGAGCAAGGGGTATGAATGCTAAAGTTATAGTTACAGAGGTTGATCCTATAAAGGCTTTAGAGGCATACATGGATGGGTTTATGGTTATGCCTATGCTTGATGCATGTAAATATGCTGATATCATAATAACTGTAACTGGTCAAAAGAAAGTTGTTAGCAGTGAACACTTTAAGGTTATGAAGGATAAGGTTATACTAGCAAACGCTGGACACTTTGATGTTGAGATAGATGTTAGATGGCTTGAAGATAATGCTAAGAGCAAGATACAGATCAGAGATAACCTTGATGAATACGATATAGATGGTAAGAGTATATACTTACTAGCAAAGGGCAGGATAGCAAACCTTGTTGCAGCAGAGGGCCATCCACCAGAGGTTATGGCATTGTCTTTTGCTAACCAACTACTCTCAATAGTGTATATAGTAAAGAACCATTCCAAGTTAAGTAATATCGTATATAGGGTACCAGAGGAGATAGATTATCAGGTTGCAACTAATGCATTGGAGGCTATGGGTGTAAATATAGATAAATTAAGTAATGAGCAATTAGAGTATGCTAGGAGTTGGGCTATATGAGTATGCTATTATGATGCAAATAAATCTAACCTATTCCTTTTATCTACTCTTATGAAGACCCCGCCCTTTAGGACGGGGATGATATCCATAGCTAGAAATAGGTAAAATTAAAAAGTAAGTAAGAGGTAAATAATAATAAATAATAAGAATGATACAACAACAGGTCTTAAACTACAAGTATAGACTATATCCTAATAAGCTATATCAATCTAGATTGGAATCTAACCTAGAAGCATGTAGATTCTTATATAACCACTTCATAGA
>CAZLZM010000056.1:0-7522 GCA_964563995.1 uncultured Nitrosopumilales archaeon | reverse complement strand
GTGCGGGCGGACTCGAACCGCCGACCACCTGCGTGTAAGGCAGGTATCCTAACCAGTCTAGACGACGCACCCTGCTATGTTATCAGTTAATGTATGATCCGTACTGAGTAAATAATCTTTACCATAATTAGATAATACTATATAATAGTAGTAGCTTATTTGCATGTAAGCATATTACATATGCTAATGTTAAACTATTCCCATATGGTATTGTACTCAAATAAGTTATGATGTTACATCCGGTAAGGGTGATGTATGTGTGAGTCTAATGGTAATGATGAACTAATGCTCAATATAGGCAAAGCAGTAAGGATCATCTAACAAATGTTCTTGTTCAGAGTACTGTACAGGTAGATTTATTGCTTAAGCAGAATGGGTCTAAGGGTATAGAGGATTGTATGTGTCGATACTGGGAATGTTAAGATGTACCTACAGTTGATACTCAAAGTGCTACAATACTATTAGAGAATAAGATAAGATAGTGGTATACTTAGATGAATTGATAGTATGTCTAAATAAACGCACCAACAATAATATGTGATGATGAATAATAACTAAGGATAAATGAAGGTGATTCTAAACTTTATTAACCAAATGAAATAATTGAAGGAATAAAAATTGATTCGTTTTATAGAGGGCATCATAGTTATCACCTCTCTATCTTATTTCCTTAGTAAATAGAAGTATATTAATGTAAATATATAATGTTATTGGTAAATATAAGTTAATACTTAGCTAAATTTACCTTAATAAGTTAATCATTTATATAATTATTCAGATTGGAATAAATTAATTGTTAGTAACTATTTATTGAATTGAATACCATCGAAAACATAATTTAAATAAAACAAACCCCTAGCCTAAGATAAATAATGATAAGATCATTTGCTACAAAGGCGATATTTTATTTATCACTAAATTATATGGTACATAATATACCAGAGTCATGTACTACCAGATATTACATAATACCTTCTCCATTACAAGTTTAAGAGTAGTATGTTAAGGCATAAGCTAAGTTACTATCCTCTTTAGTAATAAGCATGCAGAGGTTGTTCATAGGCTTCATACTCTCACTAGCATAGGATTTGTTCTAAGCTATGTCATGGTTAAGTTCAAGATAATACACAAGAACATGGGTTCATTCATCACAACACTAACATCGCTGCCAAGTATGAGTACTTAGAGGCATTATATGGTCGGGTATAGTGAGATAATGGTTATATTTGTAATTATTATGAGCAGTGTTTGCATTTTGCATTATCAACTTACACTAGCATAAAGAATGTATTGTCTTTGTATAAAGGCTGCTAGAAACATGGGTATGAATAGTTTAAAGATGCGCATGTATATTATAATACCAGCAGCAACACCAAACCTTATAATAGATGTTAAGAATGCATAGTCATTCTCATGAAGAGGGTTTATTAATACAGAGTTGTTAGTGGGTATCTAGGGCTAGGACTAGGGTTCATACTTGAGAGTGCTAGGGAGGTATTTAATATGGCTCATGTTATTGCTATAGTACTTATAATAATGGCTATTAGATTGGTATTCGATATACTCTTGAGAACAAGAGTTGAGAGATATGTTGAGCTAGATGGGATTAAGATGGGTTATTGCCATAGCTAACAATTTTATCCTCTTCCCTATTATTATTAATAATCCCCATGATGTTAAGGAAGAGCCGTCTGAGCTATATGATGATACCAGTTCAATCTGAGGGATCAATACATAAATAATATTCTATAGGATCTAGAGGTGTTATAATACACTAGCAAGAATATTTATAAACAACGTAAATAGATTATAATTTTAATGTATGAACTTGTAAGTACATTAGTAGTAATTTATATTATTGTCACAGGAGTAACAACATTTATAATAAGATTTAAGAGAAGAGAGAGAAAGAGGATCAAAGGTCTAACCTTAACAAAGCTAAAGAGTATGAGCCCTAGAGAGTTTGAACATACCATGGCAGAGTTACTAAACAGATTAGGTTACAAGGATGTTAAGGTTATAGGAGGTGCTGGAGACCTTGCAGTAGATATAATTGCAAAGTATGGTAAAGATACTAGGGTAGCAGTACAGTGCAAAAGATACACAAGTAAGAAGGTTGGAAGCCCAGAGTTACAGATGTTCATAGGCATGATGATTACAGAGTATAAGGCAAGTAAAGGGATCTACATAACAACCTCTTCATTCACAAAGGATGCCATCGAGTTAGCAAGTAGACATAGGATAGAGTTATGGGATAGTAATAAACTAGTAGATATACTCACAGGTATTGAACAGGATTAGTTATAAGTAGCAAAAATATTATGCTATCTAAATGAAGGTTGCTGTACTATACTCTGGTGGTAAGGATAGCAATATAGCATTATACAAATCATATACTAAAGGTTACGATGTAGTATGCCTTATAACCTTGGTACCAGAGTACGATGATAGCATGCTATTCCATTACCCTAATGCATCATATACAAAGGTACAGGCAGAGGTTATAGGATTGCCTTTAATACAAGCAAGGATAAAGAGAAGGGGGAAGGGAGGGAAGAATAACAGCTATGATGAATATTGTAAATTAAAATATCTGCTAAGTTATGCCAAGAGGGTACATGGAATAGAAGGATTTGTTAGTGGTGCATTATCTAGCAAGTACCAGTACTCTAGATTTAACAAGGTAGCATGTATGCTGGAATTAAAGCATATAGCACCATGTTGGGGGGAGGATCAGTTAGAGCATATGAAAGAACTACTAACCAATAAAGTAACAGCTATGATAACATCTGTATCTGCATATGGATTAGAAGAGAGTATGTTAGGCAGGATAATAGACGGTTCAATGCTTGAGAGGTTAAATGTATTGAGTAAGAAGTATGGATTCAATTTAACCTTTGAGGGTGGAGAAGGAGAGACATTCGTTTTAGACATGCCTTTATTTAAGAAGAGCATAAAGATTGAAGATTACATAACTCATTGGGATGGTGTTAGAGGCTACATAGGGTTTAGATCTATACGCTTAGAGGATAAGTAATCATCATAAATTATGTTGTATGTTATTCCATGATGATATTTAATAATAGAAATGGGAGGTAAAATTAAAAGTAACTTTAAACATACTAGAGTTATGGTACTTGATAATTTAAAGCAAGGATTAAGAGCTACATTAAAGAAATTGGTAGGAGCTTCAAATGTGGATGAGAATGTAATAAAAGAACTTGCTAAAGATGTTCAAAGAGCATTACTTCAAGCAGATGTTAATGTTAGGCTTGTGTTACATGTTACTAACAAGTTACAGGAGAGGGCATTAAAGGAGCAACCTCCGCCAGGATTAGCACGTAAAGATCACATAATCAAGATACTCTATGAGGAGTTATCAAAGTTACTTGGGGGTGAGGATGCAAAGTTACCACTTAAGCCTGATAAGAGTAATGTAATACTTATGGTAGGCATAGAAGGAAGTGGGAAGACCACAGCAGTAGCAAAGCTAGCAAAGTGGTTACTGAAGCATGGTTACAGTGTTGGTGTTATATGTGCAGATACTTATAGACCTGCTGCATTGGAGCAGTTAAGAACGTTATGTAGGAAGATAAATGTTGATGTTTATGGAGAAGAGAATACAAATGATGCAACAAAGATAGCATTGAATGGTTTAGCATACTATAGTCATCAATCTAGGGTAAAGGATGTGATAATAATAGATACTGCAGGTAGACATAAAGAGGAGAAAGGCTTGCTTGAAGAGATGAAGAACATGTATAATGCCATCAATCCAGATCTAGTGCTATTGGTTATAGATGGTACTATAGGACAGCAAGCATATGCTCAAGCCGAGGCATTCAATAAGAATGTTAGGGTAGGAGGTATAATAGTAACTAAATTGGATGGATCTGCTAAAGGAGGAGGTGCATTATCAGCAACTGCTGCTACTGGTGCAAGGATAATGTTCATATCTACAGGTGAGAGGATAGATGACCTTGAGCAGTTCTCGCCAACTAGGTTCGTTGGAAGGCTACTAGGTATGGGTGATATTAAAGCACTGCTAGAGATGGCTAAACAGTTAGAGCAAGAAGCTGATGAGGTTAAAGTTAGGAGGATAATGAGTGGGAAGATGACCATAGAAGACTTTTACTACCAGATAGAGCAGGTAGGTAAAATGGGTTCGCTAAGAGCACTATTTGAGCATATACCAGGTATAGCTGGTATGGTTAAGGATGATGATGTAGATGTTATAGAGGAAAAGATGAATAGATGGCGCTATATAATACAATCAATGACAAAAGAGGAGAGAACAAATCCAGCTATAATAAATGCATCAAGGATAAGAAGGATAGCAAGAGGATCGGGATCTAGCGAGAGGGATGTTAAGGAGATGCTTGCCCAATACCATAGATCAAAGGATATGATGAAAGCCATGAAGGGTAGACAGATGATGGGATTGCTAAAGAGGTTAGGTTTAGGTTAAGCATAAATAAATTAATAAATCAAACTATTTATGAGTTCGTTATCGACTAATTAGCTAAGTGCTTATAATGTTTAGATTATGTTCACCATGTGCAAAGAGGCAAGGAGAAGCAATAGGCTCGTATTCTACACAATCTACACAGATATCAATTTTAGAAGGTTATAGATCTGATGAATGCTATATATGCAATGGTCTTCTATCTAAACTCAATGAGCTGTTTAAACATATGTTAGATGCCGTGAAGGAGTATGAGTTTAATACATTCCTAATAGGGTGTACACTACCCACTGATATGATTGAGAGGGAGGATGAGTTAAGAGCTATGCTAAAGGTTAAAGGGTATGAGAGTATAAAGAACAGTATAAGCAAAGAGTTAGGTAAGATGCTTACATCTAAAGGTTATAAGGTTGATTATACAAAACCAGATATAGATATACATATCAAAGTTATTGATGCTAAGAGTATGGATGTTACGGTAAACGTTAAGGCTAGACCTATCTACTTCTCTGCAATATATACTAAGCATGTAAGGGGTTTAGCACAGAAAGGCCAAAGGAATAGCATTGAATACATGGTAAGAGCATGGCTAATGAAAGAGTTAAGGTGCGAGGATGTAAGATTTGCATGGGTAGGTGGGGAAGATAAGGATAGCTTAGTGATCAATGGTAGACCATTCTTTATAAAGGTTATAAACGCGAGAAGGCTATTGGGGTACCCTAAAGGTATAAGTATAGATGGTATAGATGTTCAGATACTTGAAAGGGTGAACAGTTTCCCAAGTAATGTTAAGTTCCTTAACAGTGTTAGATTATACCTTATATGCAATAACAATGATGCAGTAAATAAGGTTATGCTCCTAAATAACCTTGTTGTAAGGTTCAGAGAGAGGAGTAAGAACAAAGATAGTATTAAGAGGATATATGAGGCAAGGGTTAACAGAGTTAGTGATGATGGTAAGATGATGGAAGTGGATATGCTTATCGATGGAGGCTTCATGATAAAACGTTTTGTTGACGGTATGGATACCAATCCTAGCATGAAGGATGTAATAGGTGATGTTAAACTTATGTACTTCGATATACTTGATGTATTAGTGAGGTAAATTGGAAACAACAAATGATAAAACTAAACATAAGAACAATGTAACGTCTACCTCTCTTCGCAAGGGACTTTCCGCCTTATTGCTAGCAGTATCTGTCATATTAGCAAATATGGTATAGTAGATACTGCTAGCAAGTGACAACCTCAGTAAGAACTAATCGTTATTATTCTATTATTATTGTTGATTGATAGCAGATATACCAATTTTTATACAATCTCTTTATTAATCTAGCACTTTTCAGACCTATATCTATTAAGATTACAATTAGGATATATATTATAAATGTACTTGGTTAATCGCATAGTTGTATCCTTGTTATCTCTTATGGAAAGACGCAATTGATATTTAATATTATTTAGGAAATTCATTAGTCATCCATTACAAGGTTGTTGATTTTTATATCATTTAAGATACATTAAAGAATAAGCGATTCATCCATCTATTGAAATGGCTGGTCTTCTAGTGTTGCATATCTGTAAATATAATTTATCTATCAATCAATAATTACGTACATCTAAGATAATGTAATCGTAGTCTACCTCTTTATGCTCTTGTATTATACTTGCCCTTAACCTTACTCTCTCTGCATCCTTACCCTCAACTACTGCTTTAAATACAACCTCATTAGAGTTGTTTGCTAAATCATTCTTGTTTATGAACAACCTATAGAGTGATTCTTGCTTTCCATTGACCTCTATGAACCTTACCACACCTTTAGAATCATATACATGTGCATTAACTTGAACTCCATCGTACCTGCCATTGTAGTTAACCTTTACTCTTGCTTGTATTATATGCTCATTGGTTAAGTTAGCATCTAACGTTACATTTTTCCTTGAGCTCATGATTAAAATGGGTATCCTTTATTTATTAAATAATACCCTTCTTAAAGTTACTCTTTACTCATTCATTATATAGTATTCGTAACGCTTCTCAACATCCTTGTTCTTACCATTAAGTACCTGCTGTACAGCATTGTTTAACTTCTTATGAACAAATGATTTTAGATCCTCATAGCCCTCTATACCATTGAACATAGAGAGTATATGCTCATATGCTAGCATGAACTCAACAACCTTCCTCCTGTACTCCTCTCTACTTGGCCTCCTTATACTCCTTAGCCTAAAGTAACAGTTTGCGTTAGGTACCCCTAGATTCTTTGCAATACTATCTATCATCAACTCTAACTCAAAGTATCTATCGCTTATGCCCATACCCTTTTAGTTAACCAAAATCACCAATTAATTATTAGTGCTAACGTTTCATTATTCTAACATACCATATGTTATCATTCTTTATTACTGCGTAGTGGTAGCCTCTCCTCTCACATACCTTTGGTATGGAATCCAATGCAGACTCCTCACTATCTGTTATAACCTCTAATATCTCATTACTCTTCATTGAACTTAAAGCCTTTACAGCCTCAAAGGATGGATATGGACATGACATACCTCTTGTATCTATCCTCTTCGCTATACTTGAGTCTAGAAGTGAGTTATGCTCGCTACTCTTTAGCAATACGTGCATGGAGAAATGTGCTTTGTGATGATATATAAATGCTACCATGGACAATGTTATGATAAATTATTGGAGAGAATGCACAGTTGTAGATGGTTATTTCTTGAAGCTTCTAAGAAAGTGGTTATCTATCTGAAGCAGTTGGTTGGAAAGCTGTTGTATGCAGAATGTTTGAGTCTTGCATAGGTATCCTCATAATGAACCATTTTCAATTCTATTTCTTATATTGGAGGTTTCATACCTTTACGTCTTCGTGTCTATACTTAAACTAGGCACTTGAATACCTCAGGATATCAAGGATTCTTATCTACTACTAGAAAGATGGCCTTATTATTCTTATTATATATCCTTGAGGAAGAGTTGAGCATCAAGAGATGAATGATCTTGTGAGTTTATCTCACAAGGCTATATGTGAGCTACCCCGCCTTAAAAGG
>CAZLZM010000055.1:0-7569 GCA_964563995.1 uncultured Nitrosopumilales archaeon | reverse complement strand
ATAGATAGTTCTAATATTAATATAAAAATAATAGTTTAGAACCATCTTAAATCTAGGTGATTGCTCATTATTTACCACCAATTCTATCCTAGTGTAGTTATATCATTTTAATCTAATAAATTAGATAATATTTGGGTAATTCTTAGTCTAAATATCAAAATATATAAGGACATCTAGTTATATTAACTATTACAAGAATTAACTTAGCTAATAAACCATCAGATAGAACTATGATGAACGTCATACAAAAGATAAGATATGTGTAATGATATAACTACATTAGTTATAGTTATTATATTTTAGAGTGGTAATTTAGGGGGACAAAATTAACCAATCGCCTAAATCTATTATTTAAGTGATCTCAGTGATATCTAAAAACCTATTAGCTCATTAAGCAAAGATCCCATATCATCATCACTTAATCCTATACCAAGTTGAGCATCCTTCCTTGCAACTATGCTACCATTCTTAAATGCTATGATAGTTGGAACAGCCTGTATATTGAATATATCCCATAATGAATTATCATCTTCATTAACCTTTGCTATGGCAAACTTGTAACCATCTATCCTCTTCTCATATAACTCAAATATAGGCTTGAACCTTGCACAGTAAGGACACCAATCTGCCATGAATAAGATTATATAATTTCCCTTACCTTCTACTACCTTACCAACTAACTCATCACTATCAGTAAGTATCTCCATGGCATAAGCATATGTATACATATTAATAACCTTATTTTCTTTTAACTGAAGTCTCAAAGACAGGATCGTTAAATGGGTTTGCTAGCTACTGATCTTATACCTTAGTATTGCTGCTACTTGTCCTAGACTCTCAAGCATCTTACCATCTTCAGTTGCTGAGGATATAACTTCTACTCTTGCTCCTGTATTAAATGCTAGCTCATCCATATACTCTATTATATCTTGTTCTTGAACCTCGTAATCCATGCTTAAGCACTTGCTACATGCTCTACTAATTAACTCTTGCTCTACAGCAATAGACTTATCCCTAGATACTATGCTCTCAACCTCGTTATTGCACCTCTTGCACTTAACAAGTATCCTAACCTTGTTTATGTTATCATTAACTAATACAGTATCTACTGCACCAGCATTTAGGGCATTTATAACCTCTTGCATACCATATACTGCTAAACCCTTGCTTGAGTGTATCTCCTCGAATAGTCTTCTAACAAGCCTCTTCTCCTCCATAAGTCTGTACTCTTGTAGCACATCTTGAGCCTTCTCAAGAGCTTCTCTAACTCCTTCACTCCCAGCATAAGATGTATCTATAACTGCTATAACGCTCTTCTGCAATCTATAATCTAGATATCCATTCTTAAGGAAATCATCCTTTGTAGGCCCTGGTCCAGCAACTATTATCCCTGCTAAGTTACTATAATTATCTATGAATGCTGCCTTTGCATGCTCTGCTACTCTATTAAAGTAATCATTTAACTCCATCTCTCTAAGCCTCTCGAACCTCCTTGCTGATTGTCCTCCTGCCCTATGCTTACCTCCTACACCAGAAGTTATAACATCCACAACCTCAACCTTATTGCCCTCTAGAATGCCTAAGCCTGCCTCAGTTGAGTCTATAGCTATTATTCCTATAACCTTTTCTTCCTTCAGCATATCCTTCAGTATATCAGTATGAAAGTGATCGTCACACCTATAAAGGAATATACCAAGGGGTTTTGGTGGTTCTAACTCAAATATCTTTACAACCTCACTACCTGGGCCATTGGTTGGTAATGCACCACAGAATATAACCAATCCATTCTCTGGAGTTCTGTTGTAGAGCTTTAACCTCTGCATGGTTTTAGTTAAAGCATCAAGTACATGGTTCCTTGTAGTATCAGATTTTATGTTTGATGCAGTACCATACTCTTCCCTTAAGGTTGCTATAACCTCATGTATAGGCTTACCTTGGGGTATGTATAGTGATATAAGTTCTGTCCCTCTACCCTTCTTCTGTGATAACTCATTGAGTATTCGTTTTAACTTGTATAGTTTAACAGAGCTCTGTTTACTCATGCTTATCACACTCTACCTAATATGAGTATCGTAATATTAACATCTAGATTTAATATATTTAATATATTTCTATTCATTCATCGGTTACTCTTAATAGTAGTCTTCTCCAACGATCTAGGAACCTACCGAATAGACCACCAAATGTAAAGTTTACTGCCGCAGAGAACGCCGCTAACGCTAATACCTGCCATAACTCAAGCCTTAGTACAAATATATTAAATATTATGTATATTGGTACCCAAAAGACTATAGAGGCTAAAGAATCTACTATATATAACTTCTTATGTTTATGCATATGCAATAGCTTCCTTTTGACTATAAATAAATGATTCTACTAAAATTAATTTTTATTAATTTTAGTAATTGTTATGCATAAATATATTAGCTAATAGAATAGCTATAGCTTAGGTTATTTTTAATTAATTAAATCATTTATCTATTTTTATCTAGCATTCTATATCTACTATATCTAAATCTAATCTTTCTTCAAATTCTGCCAATACACCTGCTCCATATTCGCAACTAAAGTCAAGCATCATATCCTTTGATATAATGTGTAATGGATCGTATGCATCAAACCTAGTGCTCTTTACCTCATACAGAGTTAATACACCGTTCTTAGCATTACTATCATCAGTTGAAGCTAGCATATTTACATCCACACTTACATTATATCCAAGTATAGTACTTACATACTTGGATATGTAATTTATAGCACCTATGCTTAGATCTGAGCCTACTATATGTATCAGTGCTCTTCTTATGTTCTCTGCACCACTAGAGTACAACTGTGTAAGTAATCCTTTCATAGCATGGTCTGCAGCACTACTATAATTATTCTTACTACTATCTGTAGTGTACGCTTTAGTAGCTATGTATAGACAACCATCATCAGAATCTTCTCTTCTTAGCATAGCACTTACAGCCTCTAGCATAACATCCTCTGCTATAGCATAGCAATTATCAATACTAAGCTCTGGAGAGTATTCTAGAAAAGCATCTTTATCTATTATAACTGTACAATTACTCTTTTCTTTTAATAACCTTAGTGCAATGCTGGATTTGAACAATACGCTTCTCTCAAAGCTAAAAGGCATTGTTACAAACGATAGTATCCTCTTACCCATGCTAGCAAGTACCTCTGCCAGCATTGGCACTATTGCTATACCATCCTTCTCTGCCAAATCTCCTACTATAATAACTGTGTTGTAATTATTGTCACTGCTACCAATCCTATTCTTCACATAAGGTAACTCTTTGAAGAGTAATCTTCTTATGTATGAAGAGGAAGGATTAAGTATACTCTTACTATCTAACCATAGATGCTCTATTCTAGCAATAGTATCTAGCCTTTCATAACTTCTATTATTACCCTTGGGATTGAGATCATACTTATTGCTTGTAATTAGCAAGGCATCAAACGTGAATCTCTTTGCTATACTTACTGCAACCTTTGCACCATTTCTACCAGCGCCTACAACTATGCTAGGTAGAATTATCTGCATACGTATCCTCATAACAGTATAGATTAAGAATATTTTGTTTTCTAATAAACAAACAGTGGGTCAAAAAAGTTTGATTCATACATATGCATAAAACAAAATCGCTTGCTACATTATGATGTATTAGCAGTAACCCTGGCTATCAATGAGTGCGTTGTAACCTCTACAACTCTAACCTTAACCTTAGAGCCTAATCCTATGCTATCATTATTGTTATTGCTATGTAAGTATATTGGCTTATATGCATAGTTCCTACCTTGCATACCATTGTTAGCATACTCATCAACTAGTATGTAGCCTTCCCATCCCTTCCATAGCATACTTCTCTTATAGCATACCTCTCTTACAATATCATTCATCATAACACTCCTCTCATTTATCACATCTCTGCTTAATTGCTCCATTCTGCTAGCATATGTATTTGGTCTAGCGCTGTACTTTGAGAGATTAACAACATCAGGCTCAACTTCCTTAATTAGATTCATGGTTGCCTTAAAGTCATCATAACTCTCATTAGGAAATCCAACTATTATATCTGTAGCAATAGTACAGTAATCTAACTCTCTTCTAAACCTTTTAACTATATCTATGAACCTTTCTACATTATACCCTCTACGCATTGCTCTAAGCACTCTGTTGCTCCCACTCTGTACTGGTATATGAAGGAACTTGAAGACCTTAGCATCTCTGTAAGCCTCTATTAGATCATCTATTATGAACTGCAGATACTGGGGGTTCATCATACCTACTCTAACCATAAAATCAGCGTCTATAGAACATACATGCTTGAGCAACTCTGCTATATTTGTATGAATATCCATACCATAGGCACCATTATCTGTTGATGTTAACCATACCTCTTTGCATCCTTGCTTTACATCATCACTAACCTGTCTTACTATATCACTTATCTTATAACTCCTTAACCTGCCTTTTGCTAGCTTTGTCTCACAGAATGTACAATCACTCAAGCACCCAGTTGCTATTTGCACTATGCTTATCACAGGATTAACCCTTATCCTTGGGAGGCTAACCTTATCTATGTTAGAGTCATCAAGTGCTATGTATCTATTACCATTAATCGCTGAATCTACTGCTATACATATCTTATCTATTGCTTGTGGTGCAACCATACTTGCTTTAGCATTCAACCTCTCAATCCTGTTTGGCTCAGCCTTTGCCATACATCCAGCAATAACTAATGGTTTGCTAGAAAGATACTTTATCCTATTAACCATCCTGTTTGCTGTAGCATCCTTTACTATGCATGTTACTATTATGCTAGCATCTGCATCATCGAAGCCCTTTGCTAGCTCATGTCCTTGATTAACTAGCAAACCCTTTATTATCTCACCATCAGATACACTAGCAGAGCATCCATATACCTCAACCCATACCTTAGCCATACTCTTTTAATCTATCATGCTATAATGTACAATATATTCTTTAAATTAAAAAAAAATGGAATTGTAGCAGATATTATCACTTCTAGTCAAACGCTACTCTTAAGTATCTCATCTACCTTATGCTCATCAAGCAATCCTTTGCTTACAACAAGCTCCTTTATGCTTATCCCTTTACTTAATGCCTCCTTATATAGATCTGTAGCAGTATTATAGCCTATATACGGTGATAGTAGAGTTACCATTATTGGATTACCCTCAACACTTGCCTTCAATCTTGATTCATTAGCCTTTAAACCATCTACCATATCCTTTGCGAACACTGGCAAGAACCTAGCAAGCATATCCATAGATTCTAATAATGCTTTAGCCATAACAGGGAGCATAACATTCAGCTCTAACTGTCCTGCTTGATCAGCTAATGCTACTGCTAGATCATTACCTACTATGTTGAAGCAGATCATATCTAAGCACTCAGCAAGGGATGGATTAACCTTACCTGGCATTATGCTAGAACCTGCATGTACAGCTGGTATAATTATCTCAGCAAATCCAGCCAATGGACCAGAAGCCATTAGCCTTATATCATTTGCTATCCTTATTAACTCCAATGCTAGGTTTCTTATACACGATGACACATATGCTATGGCTAGTCTGCTCTGTAAGGCATACTGCATATCCCTTGCTGGTTTAAGTTCTATACCAGATACATCTGCTAGATACTTTACCGCTAACTCTCTATAGCCCTTTGGTGCATTTGCACCAGTACCTACAGCGGTGCCTCCTAATGCAACATACCTTAACTCATCCAAGGCATAAATAAGGTACCTCTTTGCATCAGTTAATGCATTAGCATATGCATTGAACTCAGACCCTAGAGTTACTGGTAGAGCGTCCATGAGATGGGTCCTTCCTATCTTAACTATATCTTTAAACTCTTCAGCCTTCCTCTTAAGTGATGCTATAAGTGTATCTATTGCATCTAGCATATCCTTTGCAGTTAATAGAACCGCTAAATGCAAGGCAGTCGGGAATGTATCGTTGCTAGATTGTGACATGTTAACATGGTCATTTGGGTGCAGGTAAGAGTAATCTCCCTTCCTCTTCCCTAGCACCTCTAGTGCCTTGTTTGCTATAACCTCGTTAACATTCATGTTGAATGCTGTTCCAGCACCAGAGTTAAGTGCATCTATAGGAAAGTGCTCAAGCATATCGTTGATGTTATCAAGTATATACTCACATGCTTTCACTATAGCTTCTCCTCTATCCTTATCTAGTGCATTAAGGTGCATGTTCGCTAGTGCTGCACTTTTCTTTATCATAAGATATGCTCTTATCATGTTGATATGCATCCTTTGCTTACTTGCATTGTAGTGCATTAGTGCTCTAGCAGTGAATGCACCATAGTATGCTTCCCTTGGTACCTTAACCTCCCCAAGTGAGTCTCTATCGATTCTGTAATCCATGACATTACAGAAATACAGATAACATAATATAAATGCAGATAGGGAGATAGATGTAATGCTTATACTTATAGGTTCAGGTTTAAATGGGTTGAAGAGCTTAAGTATAGAGGCTATAGAGGTTCTTAAATATTCAGATAAGGTGTATTTAGAGGTATATACAAGCCCAGTAAGTGTTAGTATAGATGAGTTAAAGCGTATAATATCAAGGGATACAAAGATAGAGATTGCTAAGAGATGGTTAATAGAGGACTGTAAGCGTATATTATCTGAGGCTAAGATGATGAATGTATCTATACTATGCTATGGCGATCCATTGGTTGCAACAACACATACAGAACTACTTGCTAGAGCAAGAAGTAATGGTATAGATTATAAGGTAATCCATAATGCATCTGCCATAACATCTATACTAGGCTCATGTGGCTTGCATATATACAAGTTAGGCAAGATAGCAACATTAGTACATGATAAGAGAGCATCATCAAGTATATACCATGTAGTATTCACCAACCTCTTACTAGGATACCATACATTACTGCTATTAGAGTACGATTACGAATCCAACCTATTCCTTAGTCCTAATGAAGCATTCAAGATACTATTATCATATGAAAGAGATGAGCAACTCGATGTATTTAGCAATGATACATTTGCTATAGTGGCATCTAGACTAGGTATGGAATCAGAGCATATAGTTGCAGGTAAGATTGGCTCTATGCTTAACTATAACTTTGGTGAACCTCCACATGCAATAGTTGTAACTGGTTCCATGCATTTTACTGAGACCAATGCCTTAAGGAATCTAAAGGTAACACTTCTAGACGAGCCTAGAGATAATGCTATAGCAGTAAGATCGAAGGCTGAGATCATGCTCTCTAGATACATACCAAGGGCAAAGGAGGCAGTAGCAAATGCTCTAAGTATAGTAGAGAATTATCATAACTTGGAGTTTAGAGCAAGACTTAAAGATATAGTTTACAATGCAGAATATTACATTAGTGATGCAGAGTCATATGCTAAACAGCATATATATGAGAATGCCATACTAGCACTTGGTTACGCTGAAGGTCTAATAGACTCTATAAGGTATATCGTAGGAAGAGATCCATGGAAGGGCTACTGTTTATAAAAGAATGAAAACCTGCCTTTTAAGGCG
>CAZLZM010000054.1:0-7601 GCA_964563995.1 uncultured Nitrosopumilales archaeon | reverse complement strand
ATTGGCAGCAGTAACAGCAGTTATGCCTAGTGCTCATGCACAGACATGGGGTAAACCAGAAACTATGGTTTTAGCTGCAATGCCTTTGATAGTAGGATTAGGAGTAGGCATAGCCTATTTTATAGGAATATCAGCTAGAAGATCACGTAAGTAAAATTACTATAATTTATTTAATTTATTATTTTTGAGTTATTATTAATTTTATTAACTAATAATGCTTTGTGGCTTAATTACGAATATCACAGAAAAGTACTGTATCGGTCAGATTCAATGCGATTTCCGCTATAGGTAAGCATTTACTGATGAAATACATACGTAAAAGACGAGAACCATAGATTAATCCACAGCGCAACTAATAATGAAGAAAAATGGCTTAAAAGAAAAGTATAATGGTTTTATTTATATTATAACCTAGTCCCACTTGCTCCAAGCCGCAGCCCATCTATATGTCCATGTATTCAACTTTGCCCCTAGAGCAGCTATTGGTACACTAATTACAGCACTTATACCTGCTGCTAACGCAACAGGGCTATTGTAGAACTTACCTACCTGTGGCTCAATTGGTGTTAGATATGCAGGTAGAGTAGGCCTTGGATACTTGAAGGCCATCTCCAATGGGTCATGTACTGTAAGCAGGTTTATCATATTGAATAATGGCATTGACATGCCTACCAGAGAACCACCTATGAGTATTGCTGCATGCTTGTTCTTCTTTGTAGCCCAGTATGTTAGATCTAATAGCATTGCACTTGGTATCCATACTGGTACTATCATGAAATCATATGGATATCCTAGACCACCTATCCATGCCCACTTTGCAACCCATGTATATATTGTCATTATTGTAGCATAGTATGTTGCTGTACCTGGAACACCTGTGAAGAGTAGGTAATAGATAGCACCTACTGTAAGCATGGTTGCTTGGCTAAGGTTGAATATTACAAAGGATGTCCACATCCAGTCAGAGTAGAATATATAGTCTCCTGCATTAATTGTCAATAGTGTAGAGTTGACTGCAACCACTACTATGAATAGATAGTGTATTGTCCTTCTAACCCAGACCATTAAAATAATGTACTAAAAGCGTATATATAAAACTTACTCTAGAATGATGTAATTAATTTATTAAAAATAAAACTAAAGAAAAGAAGAATTATAATTTATGGGATTGCAGGCTTCTCCATTGCAACTTTCCATATGAATATGAAGGCGAATACAATTATAACAGTTAATACACTTAATGCATACATTCCAGAACTGAATGGATACGCCCACGGATAGTATGTGAATCCTACCCAGACACCAAAAGCTGTTGCTGCCCAAGCCATTACTGCACCAATTATATATAATGCCTTCATATGCTCTACTCTTCTGCCTATCATACGTTCTATCTCATCCTTTGGAGCCTCTTTCTTAGACATTCAAAATAATAATAACTCTTATGGATTTATTAAGTTTACTTTCTTATAATTAATTACCATAATTAAATTACCTAAAGAATAAATGAATGGATATAAGTTTATTCGGCCTAGGCATTTACAAATTAAGAATTTCTTTAACCTCCCCTAGCAAGTAAACATTTTTAAAGTAAAAATATATATGCACCTTAGTAGAAGATTCTATTAATGAAGTTACTGCATGCAACACTACTAGCAATTGTAGTTGCAGTGATAGCATTAGGTTCCTTAGCACCAATAATGAAGGATGCTTTTGCTCATGGTGTACAAGCACAGCTACAGAGTAGATTCGTAAAAATAGAGGATGAGACGTTCTCAACTACTAGACTTATAACCAAGGAAGAGTTCGCAAAGAGAAATGGTTTAACACTTGCTGATGTTGATGCTATGGGATGTGATCCAACAAGAAGACAGGATCTTCTCATAGTTACTGGTAAACTTGTTAGCCAGGTTAGACAGAACCTTAATGCTTGGATATCCCTATTCACAGAATCCTCTAATGCAGGTAACAGATGGGAGTTTGTATCGAGAGATCCCCCAGGTAACGTATTCACTATACCTGGTGGCGGAACTGTAGAGTATAGGCTATGCTTGTCTGCACTTGAGCCAGGTACTTACCATGCTCATACACAGCTTAATATTGCAAGTGTAGGTCCAGGTCTAGGCCCAGGCATGGCTATAGTAGTAGAAGGTGAACCTACAGAGAAACCCATGTCAGTAGCAAATATAGCATATCAAACTATACTTATAGCAGTTGGATTAGGTATATCATTTGCAACAAGACCTTGGCAGGTTATTTGATCGAATATAATTAACAATTTATTTTATCTTTTGTTTTCAACAATTTTAGTATTATTCAATTCAATACAACATTATTTATAATATAATTATTTATTCTAGTTGCGCTATCATGGTCTTATACTTCCACTCTTGTGGTATCTTACCTTCCCTCTTGTAGTACTTTGCTAATCTATGTATCTTAGCCTCTATTAACTCAAGTGATCTTATGTTATTACTATCCCCTTTATGTATGCTTAAATGCTTCTGAAGTCTAAGAGCCTTTGTTAATAGATTGTGCAAGTCTTCAGGCGTACCCTTTATCCCATTCTCCTCTAATATACTTGTTATTGACTTACCTAGCATCTTCTTTACCAATGGTATACCATACTCGTCCCTAAGCCTTATACCTATCTCGCTAGGTCTTAGACCATCCTTAGCCATCTTAACTATTATGTTAACTATCTCTTCTCTACTTAACTTAACCCATGTAGCATTAACCTGTATGGGTCTAGTTGAGTGTGATCTACCTTTCCTATGTGCATGTACTCTAGCCATATACTTACTTTAGTGATTAGTTAAAAGGAGCAATTAAAGTCTTACTATTAAATAATTTATTACTACACAAGGGAAGGATTATATACATCGTTATTATTATAATTAATTAAATGAATAAGTTTGCCATATTAGGACTTATGGCTGGAGTAATTGTATTAGGGTTGAATGGGGCAAATATAGCTATGGCACAGTTGTATGGTGGTGGAGAGAGTCCTGGTAGAGATATAACAGCCACTCCAGAGCAGTTAAAGGAGTGTAAGAATTTAGGTATACCAGATTTTGCATGCACACAGACTGCTATACTTGCAAAGAAGAGAATAATTAATGCAGAACAGCAGGGTGCGTATGGCTCCGGCACCCCAATGTTAGGTAGAACATTCGGTGAGTTGGGTGGTTACGTTGCTGCTTTAGGTGCAATATTTGGAGGTATATCTGCAGCGTTCTTTGCTATGGCACTAAGGAAGCCTAAAGCACCACAGAAGGCATAGAACTGTCTACAATTAGATAAATAAATAATTAACTTTATTCTTTTATATTTGTTTTATAAATTTTTATAATACTTGATGGAAATGTATATATTTGCGTCTTTGTTTGATTATACTAATGGATATTACAACACTGATAATAGGAGTAAAGAGCATAGTGCTACAGATAGGACCAGCTTATGACCCACTATTCTATGACGTAATGATTTACATATTCGGTACAATGATGTTTGCTATATTCTTGCTAAGCGTTATTGCATACTGGATAAGACATAAGGGTATAGGTGGTACAGCAAGGGAGACCTGGGTACAAGAGCTTGAGAGATACTATGAGAGGGAAGGCATTGGTCTACTACCAGAGGAGAGAAGGAGGTAAAACCCTCTCTTTTTATATTTATTTAGTTTACTAGATTTATCAAGAAGAATAGTAACTTAACCATTATATATCGAGTTCTCTACTCTCTATCCATGCCTAATGGTTTAGACTCATTCTTATATAAATTCTGCTCTCGTATATATGATGCTATTAGAGATTATAAGAGGATTATTGTGGTTACTCATACTGATGCTGATGGACTAGTCTCTGGTAGCATATTAACAAAGGCTATAGTTAGGGAAGGAGGTAGATGCTTGCTAAGATGTGTAAGTGATCTTACCCAAAATGTGTTAGCAAGTATAGCAGATGAGGAGCATGATCTTTATATATTCACTGATCTTGGAGCTGGTTTAGCAGATGCTATAGATGAGCATATAGGAAAGGGTAAAGGCAAGGAATGGCTTATTATTGATCACCATCAGTTACCAGAGCATGAGATGTATGATGATAGAGTATGCAATGCATGGAAGTTCAATATTGATGGGGGCAAGGAAGCATGTGCTGGTACCATGGCTTACAAGGTAGCCCATAAATTAAATCCTAGGAATGAGGATCTCTCAGCATTAGCAGTAGTTTCTATGGTAGCAGATAGACAAGATCAAGGAGAGAGAAAGTCCCTTCTAGGCCTTAATGCAGAGGTTGCAGAGATTGCCAGAAGGATAGGACTCTTGAGTATAGATATGGATATAATGCTTGTAGGTAGAGAGACAAGAGCAGTACATGAGGCTCTAGCATACACATCTTATCCTTACATAGATGGATTAACATGGAATGCTGATTCCTGCTATTCCTTACTAACCTCAACAGGATTAAGGTTAAAGGATGATGGTAGATGGAGGACAGTAGCAGAGTTGAGCAGCGAGGAGAAGAGCATGATCATAGATGCTATAGCAAGATATACCAGTTTAAATGGTAGCAAAGCAAACACCATAGTAGATGAATTGATAGGCTATGTATATACCCTTGTAAGGGAGGACAAGAAGAGCATGCTTAGAGATGCTAGAGAGTTCAGTAATCTATTGAATGCATGTGCGAGGATAGGCAAGCCTAGCGTTGGTATAGCAATATGCCTAGGGGATAGGAGTTCTATGCTTAAGGAAGGAGAGAGTATAGTTAATGAGTATAGGAAAACTCTACGATGGTACATAACAAGTATAATGAACAATGAGAGATGGAGGATAAGTGATCATGGAAGCTTGATTATAGTAAATGGAGATGCCCTAATTACTCAAGATATGCTTGGTGCAGTATCCTCACTCCTAAGTGGTGTACACACATTTCAAGGTAAAGTACTTGTAGTTAAAACAAATACAAACGATGGTACATACAAGTTCTCAGCAAGGAAGTGCATAAACTGTAGCATAGACGTTAACCTTGGACTACTCATGAGAGAATGTTCTAGTAAGTGTAATGGTACAGGGGGAGGTCATGATGCAGCTGCTGGTGCTAGGATCAGTGCTAACATGTTGGATGAGTTTGTAGAGTGTATAAGGAATGCAATAAACAAACAACAGCAATAATAATGATGATTTAAGTATATGAAAGATAACATAAATGGTATCCAACTCTACACAAAGGTTACATTGATTATAAACGTAGATGATAATAAAAGAGCAGAGGCTATACTTAAAGCATTAATACCAGATAACGTTAACATTCCACAAAGTTTGGAGATGGAGTTTAAGTTAAGTTATAAAAGTAATAATGATAGTAGTGGTGTTGATCTGATACTAGAGTTCAAGGCTAGATGCAATGATGATAAGAGCATACGTACTCTAGCATCAACTGTAGATGAAGTATTAGAGCATGTAAGTGTAATGAAAAGAGTTCTTAATCCTAAAGGTGTATAACAACAATGATAGACCCAAGGATAATAAGAGATAAACCAGAGGTTATAAGGGAAATGCTTAGAAAGAGACGTATAGACTTCCCACTGGATAAGTTATTAGAGCTTGACAAAAAGAGACGTATGCTTATGGGGGAGATTCAGAACCTTAATCATAAGAGAAATGTTATAGCAGAGAGTATTGCATTAAAGAAGAGGAGAGGGGAGAGTGTAGAGGATGAGCTTAACAAGATGAAGATCCTAACAGTAGATATAGAGAGAATGGAGAAGGAAATTAGATGTGTAGAGGATGAGTATAATGAACTTTTATTAGCCCTACCAAATCTTGTAGATAGATCAGTGCCTTATGGAGAGGGAGAGGAAGATAATATTATAGTAAGGTACTGGGGAGAACCTAAGAAGTTTAACTTCAATGTTAAGGATCATATAGAACTAGGCTTATCACTTAACCTTATAGATACAGAGAGAGCAGCAAAGGTATCAGGATCAAGGTTCTACTACTTGCTTAATGAGTTAGTATTGCTTAACTATGCACTTATACGTTTTGCATTGGATTTCATCAAAGAGAAAGGATTTAACCTTGTGCAGACACCCTACATGATAAACCGTAAAGCAATGGAAGGTGCTGTGATGTTTAGCGATTTTGCTGATGTGATATATAAGATAGAGGGTGAGGACCTTTACCTCATTGGTACTGCTGAACATGCTATAGCTGCAATGCATATGAATGAGATGCTTGATGGTAGCAAGTTACCTCTACGCTATGCTGGGGTAACACCATGCTTTAGGAAGGAGGCTGGCGCACATGGTAGAGATACAAAAGGTATATTCAGAGTGCATCAGTTTGAGAAGGTTGAGCAGTTTGTATTTGCAAAGCAAGAACAATCATGGAATGAGCATGAGATGCTTATAAGTAATGCAGAGGAGTTCTTTAGATTACTTGGGATACCTTATAGGGTAGTTCTATTATGCTCATCAGAACTAGGCAAGGTATCCGCAAAGACATACGATATAGAGGCATGGATTCCAGCACAGAATAGGTATAGAGAGATAGTCTCATGCTCCAATTGTTTAGACTTCCAAGCAAGGAGGTTAAGGATAAGGTATAGAGATAAACCAAATGAGGAGAGTAAGTATGTTCATACACTAAACTCAACACTAGTTGCTACAGAGCGTACTCTAGTAGCAATAATGGAGAATTACCAGATGGAGGATGGTAGTATAAGTGTTCCTAAGGTCCTAAGACCTTACATGAATGGTATTGAGGTTATACCAAGTAGAGAATGAGAATTAATTATTATATTTGCTGTTTTATGTTTAAAGATTACTGCTAGAAAGTAAACTTATATTTAAGGTTCTTAACTTACCATAAATAATGGTTAGTAAGAAGGGTGGTAAGATTAGAGATAAATGGAGGGATAAGAGATGGGTTATAGTTCATGCCCCAAAGGTATTTGGTAGCCAAGCTATAGCATACATACCTATTACAGATGAAGAACATGCAAAAGGGAGAGTAATAGAGTGTACACTATTCGATCTATGGCATACCGATCCTCAACAGCATGCTATAAAACTGTACTTCCAGATAGAATCTATCAATGGAGAGGATGCATATACATACTTCAAAGGACACGAGTATGCAAGGGAGTTCCTTAAGAGTCTAGTAAGGAAGGGTACATCGATGGTTAACTTCATCAAGGATTATACAACATCAGATGGTTATACATTTAGGACATATGTTGTCGCATTCACACAGAAGAGGATAAACTCATCAAAGAAGCATGACATACGCAAGGTTATGGATGAAGTGCTCAGCAGAGAAGTACCAAAGCTTAATGTAGATCAGTTCATACAAGCAGTGGTTGGACCAAAGCTTAATGCTGATATACACAATATGGTTAAGGATATAGTTAATGTTAGATTTGTAGCTGTATGGAAGACTAAGTTACTTGGTAAGACAAAGTTAGTTCAAGTACAACAGACTACAGGTATAGAATAATTATAAAGGATATATTATATATTAGATTTGGCGATTGGCTAATATCAGCCACCAATTCTATCCTACTGTAACTATATCATCTTAATCTAATAAACAAAATAAT
>CAZLZM010000053.1:0-7646 GCA_964563995.1 uncultured Nitrosopumilales archaeon | reverse complement strand
AATGTCATTGATCTTAGAATGCTATGAGTAACAATGCTAACAATAAAGCACTAGTACTATTATCTGGTGGCATAGACTCTGCAACATGCCTATACTGGGCAAAGAGCAATGGTTACGATACATATGCTCTTACAATAAACTATTACAACAGATGGATAAAAGAGATAGAGGCTAGTAGAGCAATAGCAAGGAAAGCAGGCGTTCAACTTAAAGAGATAGATGCTCAATTTATAATGGAAGCATTTAACATATATGGTTATTCAAGCTCAAAGTATAAGAGCAGTGATGCTAGATGGCCATTTTATATAGCATCTAAGAACCTTCTATTTTATTCTATTGCAGCACATATAGCAGAGTATATGAATATTAAATGGATAATAGGGGGACATATAAAGGAAGACATGCTATTCTTCAAGGATGCTAGTAAGGAGTATATAAGTACAATAAATTGGCTATTTAAGCAAGGGTTTATGCTCAATGAGCCAGCAGAGATAATCCTTCCATTGGCTGAGTTAGATAAGATTGGCGTGGTAAGATTAGCATTGAAACTTGGTGTACCGTTGGAGTATACATGGAGCTGTCATCTAAGAGTAGACGAACCTTGTGGTAAATGCAATGGTTGCATTGCTAGACAAGAGGTATTTAAGATGATGGGTATAAAAGTTAGATGAGTATAGTATATAAGATAAGGTTGATTATAGCAATTGGATAGGATACAAATAACAGAAGTAGTGATTGTAATGGAACCTAAGATAAAGGAGAAGGTATGGGATATTGGAATAGAGGAAGAACTACTGAAGAGATGGAGTGAAGAGAAGGATATGTATGAGTTTAGAGTTGATCACTCAAGGAAACCATTCGTTATAGATACACCACCCCCTTACCCATCTGGTAGACCATGGCATATAGGTGCTGCTGCACACTATGCCCAGATAGATATGATAGCAAGGACAGCAAGGATGCTTGGATACAATGTATACTTCCCTATAGGTATAGATAGGAATGGTTTACCAGTTGAGATATACACTGAGAAGAAGTACAAGATAAGTATGAGAAGCATAGGTAGAGAGAGGTTCCTAGAGATGTGTAAGCAAGCATTGGATGAACTAGAAGAGGAGATGGTAGCGATTATGAGAAGATTAGGGCTTAGTGGTACACTAGATAACTATTATAGAACAGACTCTGAGGAGTTTAGAGCATTAACACAGGCAACTTTCATCGAATTATGGAATAAAGGCTTGATCTATGAGGATACTAGACCAAACAACTACTGCTATGAGTGTGGAACTACAATTGCAGATGCTGAGATAGTATATAAAGATATGCCAACTAGGCTAGTATACATAAACTTTAAGTTAGGTAGTGAGGATAGCCATGAAGGTAACATAACAATAGCAACTACAAGACCAGAGTTGCTATGCTCTTGCAGAGCAGTTATAGTAAATCCAGATGATGCTAGGTATAAGCATTTACACTATAAGAATGCTATAGTGCCTATATATAACAACGAGGTTAAGATAGTACCGCATCCATCTGCTGACATGAACTTTGGTTCTGGTGCAGTCATGGTATGCAGTTATGGTGATCATAACGATGTTCAATTGTTCAGAGAATTAGCATTGCAAGAGGTTATTGCTATAGATACAAATGGGTTGATGAGCACTAATGCTGGCAAGTATTCTGGAATGAAGGTTCATGATGCTAGAGATGCAATTATAGAGGATCTTAGATCACAAGGTCTGCTTATAAAGGTGGAAGATATAATGCATAGAACTCCTTTGTGTGAGAGGAGCAATACCCCAATAGAGATAATACCTATGAAGGAGTACTACTTAAAACAGTTAGAGTTCATAGATACACTTAAGGATATAGCATATAGTATGAGGTTCTATCCAGAGATGCATAGACATATACTCTTGAACTGGTTAAACTCTATAACAATAGACTGGCCCATATCTAGGAGGAGGTTCTATGCTACTGAGATACCTATATGGTACTGTAAGTCATGTGGTAAAGCAAATCTACCAGAGAAGGGCAAATACTATAGACCATGGAGGGATAAGCCTCCTTTCGATAGATGCTCATACTGTAATGGCAGAGATTTCATAGGCGAGGATAGAACATTTGATACATGGATGGACTCTAGCATAACACCACTCTTCATATCAAAGTATGGCAAAGATGAGGAGTTCTTCAATTATGCTTATCCTATAGCATTAAGACCTCAGGCAAAGGATATAGTAAGAACATGGTTACATTATACAGTACTAAGATGCTACCAACTAACAGGTAAGGCACCATTCGCTAGTGCATGGATAATGGGCTATGGTTTGGATGAGAAAGGAGAGAGGATGAGTAAGAGCAAGGGTAATGTTATAGATCCTTTACCTATAATAAAGCGTTATGGAGCAGATACATTCAGATTCTGGAGTGCTAGTGAGGTTAACCTAGGCTATGACTTTAGATGCTCAGAGCAGAGGATAGCAAGTACACAGAAGTTCTTAACAAAGCTATGGAATACTGCTAGATTCATATCATCGTTCCCAGTAATTGATGATCCAAGCATAGATGTGAACAGTCTAGAGGCTACTGATAGATGGATACTTGCAGAGTTATCTATACTAGTTGATAGGTGCATTAAAGGTTACAATGAGTTTAACTTCTTTATACCATCTAATGCTGTTAGAGAGTTCCTATGGAACCTCTTTGCACCACACTACATAGAGATGGTAAAGGCTAGAGCATATGCCCAAGGATTCACCGAGCAAGAGCAGAGATCTGCATGTTATACATTGCATAAATGCTTATCAACCATACTACTATTGCTTGCACCAATAACACCATTCATAACAGATCATATATGGAGGATACTATACTCCAAAGATAAGAGTATACATGCTAATACCTTTCCTGTTGATATTATTGGATACAATAGAGATATGAGTAAGTACACATCTATTATAATAGAGTTCAACTCCTCCATCTGGAATAGGAAGAAGAGTGAGGGTAGATCATTGAGGGATTCTATAAATGCTAGTATACCTGAAGTACTAGAACCGTTCAAGAAGGATCTTCTTGCTATGCATAATATACAGCATAAATTATAATTGAGACATAGCTCCATTAAATTTGTAGATGATATGAAGGCTGTAGTACTTCATATGCATGGTGGGATAGATAAGTTAAGGTATCAAGATTTCCCTGAACCAATATGTAATAATGATGAAGCCTTGGTTAGGGTTAAAGCATGCTCAGTTAATAGGCTAGATATATGGGTTAGAAAGGGCTTACCTAATAGAAGAGTAAACTTCCCTCATATACTTGGGTGTGACTTCTCGGGGTATCTTGTTAATAGCATAGGCGAGTTTAAGGCTAACGAAGATGTTCTTATATACCCTGCTATCTGCTGCAATAAGTGTAGATACTGTTTAGGTGGAAAAGAGAATATGTGCAAAGAGTTCAATATAATAGGAGGGTTTAGTGATTGGCATGGAGGTTATGCACAATATGCAAAAGTACCATACAGGAATATCATAAAGATGCCTAAATGGCTTAGCTATGAGGAAGCAAGCACTCTAGGTGTTGCATATCTAACAGCATACAGTATGTTGAAGAAGGCTCTTAGTATTGTAAAGATGAACTCAATAGATGGTATAGATGATGTTAAGACTGTTCTGGTCTACTCTGCTGGTAGTGGTGTAGGTATAGCAAGTATACAATTCGCTAAAGCATTAGGCTTCAATGTTATAACTACAGTCGGGGATAGAAGTAAGTTAAGCAAAGCAAGTATTTATGCAGATCATGTTATAGATAGAACTGAGAAGGATATAGTAAGTGAGGTTATGAGTATAACAGGTAATGAAGGAGTTAGCATTGTAATAGATCAGATTGGTATATGGGATACAAGTATAAGGTGTGTAAAGAAGGGTGGGGTTGTAATGGTTTGTGGTGCTACAGCAAATGAGTATACTAATGTTGAGGTTAGGATGCTATACAATAAGCTTGAAAGCATAATTGGAGCATATCTAGGTACTAAAGCAGATATGCTAGAGATGCTTGAGTTCATGCATGAACATAGCATAAGACCTGTAGTAGATACTGTATTTTCATTGGATGATGCCATGCTTGCACATGCAAGAATGGAGATGAACCATCACTTCGGCAAGATAGTGCTAAAGGTTGATTGATTTTGAGTAGTAATGTTAGTGCTAGATTCACTATTGCATTAGAGCTCTTCCTTAAGCATGCATTAATACAAGATAAGGATAGATTTATTAAAGCATTTATGAGCAATGGATTCTCTATAATGAATGAGGAGCAGGGAATCCTATGTAAAGGAAAGTTCACTATAAGGCTATCTAGATTCACAAGGGTAAAGGGTAAGGCTATAAATACTGCAGCAATAGGTATAGGAAAGGATGAGTTAAGAGCATTCATTAACCATATAAGTGTTGTTGGAATCTTACTTAAGGATACTCTTGATGTTAATTTGAGTTACGAACTTGATGCATGCTCATTGCTTATAAACTCATGGATAAATGATGGCAATGATGCTAACCTAGTTATAGCAAATGTAAAGAGTCTAAATGGTATAGATGAGTTCTCAGAGTATGTAGTACATAGGAATCCCTTTGGTAAGCTTGAATTTGTATCAAAGGGGTATGACATTGATGCTGAATGGAGTAAGATGGAGATAGATGCTACAGATGATGGTGAGTACCTTATCTCACTTCACTACTATACAGATAGCATAGATAAGGTTGTTGAGTATATAAGAGACTCTTATGATAAAGTGGTAAGGATAGTTAAAACAGTAGAGTCATGCTCTTGTAGCATGTGTTAAAATAAATAGTAGGTTACCATAGCAGATACATGCCATTCGATAACCTTAGAGAGTACATTGATTCATTAGAAGAGAAGGGCATGCTAAATAGAGTAAAGATTAAGGTTAGTGTTGATCTTGAGATGGCTGAGATCCTCAGGAGAGTAATGTATAGCAATGGTAAGGCTATACTATTTGAGAATGTAGAGAATTATGGCATGAAAGTGTTAGGTAACGCATTTGGTAGCATAGATAGGCTAAGGTTAGCATTAGGGGTTGATAACTTTGAAGATATAGGAGAGAGGATAGTTGCTCTAGCTAAGATAGAGGTACCCTCTAGCATATTATCTAAACTAAAGATGCTGCCAAGGTTAGCAGAGATAAGCGATACTGCACCAAAGATTGTAAGCAAAGGTCCTGTACAAGAGGTTTATGAGAGTAATGAGGCATCACTTTTAACCTTACCTGCATTAAAATCGTGGCCTAAGGATGCTGGAAGGTTTATAACCTTTGGTTTGGTCTTAACAAAGAACCCAGAGAATGGTGTAAGGAATCTAGGGGTTTACAGGATGCAGATAGTTGATGATAAGCATGCCATAATGCATTGGCAGATACATAAGAGAGGTGCACAACACTATCTAATGAACAAGGAGAAGGAGAAGGGAATAGAGGTTGCTGTGATAATAGGGTGTGATCCTGCTACAGTATTCTCTGCAGTAGCGCCAGTTCCTGAAGGTATCGATAAGTATCTATTCTCTGGAATAGTAAGGGGTAAAGGCGTAAGGTTGGTAAGATGCAATAGCATAGATCTTGAGGTACCAGCAGAGGCTGAGATAGTACTTGAGGGTTACGTTGATCCTAACAATACTATGCTTGAGGGGCCATTTGGTGATCATGTAGGCTATTATTCTCAGCAAGAGTACTATCCAGTGTTTACACTTAAAGGGATCATGAGAAGAGAAGATCCAATATACTTAACCACTGTTGTAGGTAAGCCTATGCTAGAGGACTCATACATAGGCTATGCTATAGAGAGAGTATTCCTTCCATTGATAAGGTTATTCCACCCTGAGGTTGTTGATTTCTCCATGCCAGCATATGGTTGGTTCCAAGGTTTAGCAATAGTATCTATAAAGAAGAGGTACCCATTCCAAGCAAAAAAGGTTATGCTAGGTCTATGGGGGTTAGGGCAGTTATCGTTAACTAAGATGATTATAGTAGTTGATGATGATATAGATGTACATAACCTTAACGAGGTTATATGGGCCATTACAGCAAGATGTAATCCTGCTAGAGATATAGTAATAATAGATAATACACCAACCGATACACTTGACCCATCAGCATATTCAAGTAATGTAGGCTCTAAGATAGGCATAGATGCTACAACAAAGCTAAAGGAGGAGGGTGCATGGGAGGTATTTGAGTTGGCAAAGGTTGATGATTATACAAAGAGGTTGGTAGATATGAGATGGAAAGATTATGGTATAAGCTAGGTAGGTTAACACAGTTATAAGTCTATGACCGTGTACATAATATAATAATAAATATCTTTGTATCTGTTACTATATCTTATTCTTATTTTAGGTTCGTTTTATTTTATATAGAGGCTTTTAACTCGTTCAACAGAGATGCTAGCTTGTCAAGATCTTCCTTAAGCCTTCTTATTGTTTCTTCGTATTTGCTTACTATGGAGTTTATCCTTTCTTTAACATTGGTATCTGTTAAGGGAAGGCTTAGATTAACCCCTTCTTTTGCAAACCTCTCATAGGTTTCTCTAACAAGCTTTCCAGCCTTGCTCTTGCCTTGTAGATGCTGTCTTATAGATGCCTCTGATCGTCCTATATCATCTGCTATCTCTTTTATGCTCATCTTTGCTGCTTCTCTAGCAATTGCAGCTGATGCAGCTGCTAGACTATCAACCCATGTTAACCTCTCCTCCGTACTTCTAAGCATCTCTAAGACATCCTCTCTGAATAGTGTACCTAACAGCAATGCTGTCTCTAGTTTATGTATCTCCTCTCTACCTATAGGTTTTAGAGATATACTACTACCATTACTCACTCTCAAACACCTCCTGCACAACCTTATCCACATGTATGGTTATTCCATTACCAGTTATCTCGAATGGATGCCTCTTCATAGAGTGAGAGGTTCCTCTCATCTTCCATACTATTATACTTCTCCTTAACTCACCTTTAACCTCATCCAGATCAAGCCTAACTATACCATCTACAGCATGCTCTACTCCAGGACCACCAAAGCCTCTCTCATTTACACTTACTTGTGATATAAGCAATGATGTGCAACCTAAGCCTGATAATACCTTCTTTAGTTGCAGTATCATACTTCTAGCCAGAGTTGGTTTCGTTATATATATGGTTGTTACAGAATCTATAACTGCCCTCTCAGCATTTATATCTCTTATAGCATTCCTTATCACATCTAGCAGTGAATGGAAATCCTCAGATTGAACCACATATCTCTCCCTCTTTGCTGCTTCTCCTATTCCAGCTGTAAATGCATCAACTATAGCAAACTTATTCTCCTTCTCATATTTGCTTACATCCCAACCAAACTGCTTAAAATTTAGCCTTATCTGTACAGGATGCTCCTCTAGAGCAACTAATATACCATTCTCCCCCTTTAGTAAACCGTTGTAGAGGTACTGTTGTGCAAGGATGGATTTACCAGTACCTGGACCACCTGCTAAGAGTACAACATTTCTCTTTGGTATACCTCCATGCAAGATATCATCAAAGCCCGGTATTCCAGTTATTATCCTCTCCATGGTTATAATTATAGACTTTCTTAGATATAAATT
>CAZLZM010000052.1:0-7691 GCA_964563995.1 uncultured Nitrosopumilales archaeon | reverse complement strand
CCTAGCAAGTGTAACAGATTAATACATATGCTAAATATAATTGTACAAGTTGTGCCTATACTGCTTATAGTTAACCTAACACTGTATAGCATAGTTATCCTGCTTAACACAACGACCCCTATACTTGTGGCTGAAGGAGTAAGTATGCGCCCTAGCATAGTTGCTGGAGATATACTTATACTTGATAGACCAGAATTCTCACTAATAAGAGAAGGCGATATAATAGCATACAGATCCATTACTACTAGTAGCATAGTTATTCATAGAGTAGTTGAGGTTAATGCTCAAGGATATCTAGTAACTAAAGGTGATAACAACAGTAGTATTGATGATGAAATAGTATACAGAGATAATTATATAGGCAGAGTTGTGTACATAATCCCTAAAGCTGGGATCATAATACTTCTAGTACTTAAGAACCCCTTAGTATTAATTATAATTGTTACTAGCATAACGCTTGCCTTCATATTCATATTGCTTGAAAGAAGGGTTAGAGAGTATAGGATTGATAAATCATCAATTAATTGATCAGTTAGATAGTAAATTTAGAGAATAAACAATAATATAGTAAGATGACATCTAGTATGCCATGTTAGTTGCAAAGAGCAAGAGCGCATATGAATGGAAGACTATAATGCAGGCTATATCTACAATAGTTGATGAGGCAATATTCAATGCTACTAGCGAGGGTATATCGTTTAGGGCAATGGATCCTAGCCATGTTGCTTTAATAGATATACAATGGAGTAGTGCAGCATTTGAGAGTTACCAATGTGATAGTGAGATAGTATTTGCTGTTAGGGTGGATGAGTTCTTAAAGTTACTTAAAAGAGCAGATAAGGATGAGAGTGTAGAGGTAAGTATAACCAATAATAGTAATAATAGTAATGTAACAGACGAATCAACATCATCTACATCTACTGCTGGTGGTACTGCATCAACATCAACTACAGATGTATCAGCATTATCATTAAAGTTCACTAAACAGAATGCAAAGAAGAGCAGGCATTATAAGCTTAGATTATTAGATATTAACAGTAGCCCAACAACTCCTTTACCTAAATTAAACTTTACAACAAAGGTAACTATGAGTCTTAAAGCATTAGTCGATGCATTAAAGGATATTGAAGTAGTATCCGATCAAGTAACCATATACAGTAATGGCAATAGTAAGATAATACAGTTTGAAGGCAAAGGTGATACTGGAGAAGCAAAGATTACATTAGAGCAGGGTGGTGATGAGGTAATGGAGATCATCATGCAAGAAGGTATTAATGAGAGTAGAGCAACATACAGTATAGAGTATCTAGTAGATATAGTAAATGCTATAGATGATGCTGAGAATATAGTATTAGAGTATAGCAGTAGGATGCCTTTACGCTTAGAGTTCATACTGCCATTTATGTGTAAGATACATTACTATTTAGCACCTAGAGTAGAGTAACTAGAAATGTTTTATGCTTATCGTTAATAATATATTTATATTATATTAAGATCTAATTTAGCCTAACCGGTAGATAGATATGCTGACTGTTATGAAGTTTGGTGGTAATACTGTTGCAACTGCAGAGAGGGTAAGCAATACTGCTAAGATAATATGCTCATACTACAAATCTAACAATAAATTGATCATAGTGGTATCTGCAATCAAGGGTATAACAGATGAACTGGTAAGCATATGCGAGAGCATAAAGAGGAACGATGAGCGTACTACCAATGCGCTACTAAGTAGTATAATAAATAAGCATACAGAGATAGTTAATAATCTAAGGTTACAAGAATCTAACAGAAGGGAGCTTAGTAATGTAATAGATACCCTAACTAGAGAGTTAAGTAGTGTAATAAATGGGTTACTTCTGATAAAGGAGGTTACTCCTAGGTCAATGGATTATATACTCTCTTTTGGAGAGAGGCTCATAGCACCAGTAGTATGCTATGCGCTTAGGGATATCGGTGTAAAGGCTGAGTATATGAGCGGTAAGGATGCTGGCATAGTAACAGATTCAACATACGGTAATGCTAAACCGTTGATGGATACAACTAGGCTAAGGATAAGGCATAGATTAGAGCCTATGCTTGATAATGGGATAGTGCCTATTGTAACAGGCTTTATAGGAGTTGATCAGTACGATAATATAACTACACTAGGTAGAGGGGGCTCAGATTACACAGCAACTATAATAGCATCATGCTTGGATGCAGATGAGATAGTACTCTGGAGTGATGTTGATGGTTTGATGACAGCGGATCCAAAGATAGTAAAGAATGCTCAAGTGCTGAGAGAGGTATCATATAACGAGGCTATGGAGATGGCTCTGTTTGGCGCAAAGTATCTACATCCTAGAGCATTGGAACCTGTGCTTGATAAAGGCATACCTATAAGAATAAGGAATGCCTTCAATCTAGAGGAGCAAGGTACACTTATAGTTAAGAACTCAAATGCATACTCTAACAAGATAGTAAAGGCTGTAACTGCAATAAAGAACATGGCTCTGATAGATGTTAGAGGTACAAGTATGATAGGCTCGCCTGGTACTGCTGGTAAGATATTCTCAATGCTTGGTAATGATGGAATAAACATAGTTATGATATCCCAAGGACCATCAGAGTCTAGCATATCTATCGTTGTAAGGAAGAGTGACTTGGATAAGGCAGTGAATACATTGGAGCTGAATCTATTAGGTAAAGTTATAAAGAGTATAAATGTTACAGATGATGTAGCAATAATAGCAGTGGTAGGTTCAGGCATGAGAGGTACCAAGGGTGTTGCTGCAAGAGTATTCAGTGCGGTTGCAAGACAAGGTATAAATGTTATAATGATAGCGCAAGGTTCATCAGAGCTTAATTTAGCATTCGTTGTAGAACATGCTTATGCCGATGATGCTGTTAAAGCATTGCATGAGGAGTTTGAGTTGCATAACATAAATAATATTATTAATGCTGATTAATTATTTAATTACATTATTGTTTGCTTGCTCTTCCTAACTTACTCTTTTGTTCTTCTATCTCTTTAGTACTGATCTTCTTGAACAATGGTTTAACATTGCCTATTGTATGATTTGCATTAACTGCTAGAACTGATGCGTTATCCCAATTCTGTTCATGTACAGAACCATGCATATTCAACTGCTTCCATATGAGCTCTGAAGAGTATGGTATGTATGGTGCAAGTAATATTGCTAATGAGTGAACAGCATTTACAGATATGTAAATGCAGTTGTATGCACTTGCAAGATCACATGGATCATCAGACTTTAACTTATTCCATGGTTCCTTGCTCTGGAAGTATTGGTTAAAGTGGGATGCAAATGCTACTATCCTCCTTAAGCCCTTATCGAACTCATTACACTCTATTAGAGAGCCTACCTCAGAAGTTATACCTTTTATCTCTTCTATACTTGCTCTATCTAGTTCATCATAGACATCTATACTAGGCTCCCTTATACCATATTTACTAGCGAATGATAACGCTCTATTTATGAAGTTGCCTATATTATCTATAAGTTCAGTGTTAACCCTCGATGCAAACTCATCCCAGTCAAAGTTAAGATCCTCTTGGCTATAAGGTGTTATAAATGCAAGGTAGAACCTTAGGTAATCCGCTGGAAAACCCTGTAAGAATTCTCTTAAGCTTATGTACCAGTTCCTGCTCTTAGATATCTTCTGTCCTTGTAACATTAGATGCCCCCTGGTAGGTATGTAATCTGGTAGCTTGAATCTAGCATCTCCTAGCCTCATTGCTGGTAAGAATAGATAATGATGATACACTATATCCTTGCCTATGAAATGGTATATTATGCTTGAGTTCCAGAATGCTATGCCATCCTTCCCATTATCCTTGCCTATTAGGCCTCTCTTCTCTGCAAGGAGCAATGTACTTGCTATATAGCAGAGATGGTTATCAAACCAACCATAGAGCACTTTATTCTCATTCTCTAATGGTATCTTAACCCCCCATGTTATATCTCTAGTTATATCCCAATCTTGAAGACCCTGCTCTATCCATCTTAACACATAGTTCTTCACATCCCTTTGCAGATTGTTGTTGTTATCAAGCCATTCCTTAAGCACGTTAGCAAATGCTGATAGTTTAAAGAAGTAATGCCTACTCTTCTTCTTCACTGGTTCCCTCTTACATATTACACACTTTGGCTCAAGTATCTCATTTGGAACTCTACCACAATTCTCACATACATCTGAGTACTGGTCATCTGCATTACAGTATGGGCACTTACCTATAACATATCTATCCGGTAAAAACTTTCTATCATACTCACAGTAGTATTGGATTACATCACTCTCATATATGTAACCTTTATTATAGAGGCTTAGGAAGAACTCTTGCACAAACCTTACATTCTCATCAGAGCTTGTGCTATGGAATATATCAAATGAGATACCAAATGCCTTAAAATCCTCCTCATCTCTATCATGCCAGTACTTAACATACTCTCTGGGATCCTTGCCTTCTTGCTCAGCCTTTATAAGTATAGGTGTACCAAAGTCATCACTTGCACATATATGGTATGCCTCATAACCTCTCATCCTATAGTATCTGGTGAGTATATCTGCTGGTAGATATGTTGATGCTACATGTCCTAGATGTATCTCGCCATTAGCATATGGGAGTGCACTGGTTATTATTATTCTCCTTGTAGTATTCTTAGTACTCATGTAATCATATTAAATTGAAGTAATATAATAATTATTAATTTAAATTAATTGATTAATTTTAATTAGGAATATAACTATAGAAGAATGCTTCAGTATTGCTATACGTTTGTCTTTGCTCTGTTAATTAAATATCCATAGATGCCTTTTACACTATTCCTTATAGAGTTCTTAACATACTCTGGTATTACTCCTTGGTTAATCCCTGCAATAGATGATACATAGTTTATCATGTGATATTCTAGAATGCTTATAGCGGTATTGGTATCTATACCTTTCTCTTCTCTTTTTTCTTCTTCATCATCTTCCTTTACTCCTTTCCCCTTTTCTTTTTTATCAATGCTATCCATAAAACCCTGTATTACAGTAATCCATTCATCTATACTTGCTAGAGTAGAATCGAAGATAATGCTAGGATCATTACTTATACCAAAGTGAGGCATCAGTAACACTCTAGCATCAAATTCTTTAAGTCTATTAACGGTTTCAATATACTTCTTATAATCAAAGCTTGGTGGAGGAGTCGTAGGTACAAAACAGTATGGGAAGTTTGGGTATAACATGCTAACAGAGTCTGCTGTTGCAATGAGGGTAGTATTAGCGTTGATGTAAACCGCTATCTGGTGTGGTGCATGACCTTCGGCATCTATACATGTTAACTCTATGCTACCTAGATCTAAGTTATAGTTATTGTTCTTATCAACACCTATTATGCTCTTACTTGGCTGAACTGCTATAGGAGAACCAAATACATCTAGTGCATGTTCTCCAAACACTTGTTTAACACTTGCTATCAACCTACTAGGATCTAGGATATGCTTTACTGCTCTAGCATGGGTTACTATCTCAGCATCACTATGCATAGCAAGGTATCCAAGTGAACCACAATGGTCTAGGTGTAGATGGGTAGGTATTAGATAATCTATATCCATTAGAGTAAGGTTAAGTGATCTTATATCATTTACTATTGTATCCTTGCTTGAAGAATAACCCATATCTATCAATGCTACCTTCTTATCTACTATTAGATAGCATGCTACTGTTTTAGCATTACCTAATGCAAGAGTATCTATAAGATATATGCTAGCATTATTTACCCTTAACTTGTCGAGTATCATTTATAATATCTAATATTCATTGGTTAATTAACTTACCTGCCTAAGTTATTATTTGCATCACCAGATAATAATAATACTGTTGTTATTTTATTTACTACTACTACTATTGTTGTTGTTGTTGCTCGCTATTGTTGCTATTAATATTGTTGTTACTACCTTTGAGCTCGTCACTCAACTCCTTTATCTTAGCCATCAACGCCTGCTTTAATGGTGTGTTATCTACCAGATTAAGTTGCATCTTGCATGATGGACACCTAAAGAATACATCAACTGCTTGCTCAAATGTTAGCCTTTGACATGAATCATTACCACAGTGGTAGAACTGATTGTTCTCCTCATAGCTAAGCCTTATCTTCAACCTCTCAAGTATCTTACGCCTCTGTAGATCTATGAATGTATCTACACTATCCCTCTTTACTCTCCATTTGTATACAAACCAACCCTTCTTCTCATCTCTTACCCTTATACCACTTATAAGTGCTCTACTGAACAGATCGTAGAGTACTTTCCTTACAGTATTTATCTTAAGCCCTGTAGCACTAGCTATCTCTTCATCTGTTGTATCCTCGTTATTTAATAGTGCTCTAGCAACTCTAATGTAGTCATCCCCTCCTAAAAGGCTTGCTATCTTTACAAATGTATCTTCATACTCTATCTTCTTCATACTACAACATTAATAATATTATGTACTATTCCATTATTATGCTTAACCTATATGTTAATATTACCACTCCATTTACTAGATAAGTACTTATTATTATCCTACTTTATTAACATTAAATATACCTGCTATGGACTCCTCATATGGAGGCTCTAATATGCCTCTCTCAGTTATTATAGCACTTATAAGGTGAGGTGGAGTAACATCGAAGGCTGGATTGAATACTCTTACTCCTCGAGGGGCTATCCTCTTACCCCCTACTTTAACAACCTCATCGAATGGTCTCTCCTCAATTATAACATCTTTAACGCTACTGTTCAGATCAAAGCTTGATAGTGGGGCTGCTACATAGAATGGTATCTTATGCTCCCTTGCAAGCAATGCTATCTGATATGTGCCTATCTTATTGAATACATGCCCATCACTTAATACTCTATCGGCACCAACTATTACCTTATCTATCATACCTCTAGCCATTAGTAATGCTACCGCTGTATCTGGTACTATACTTACATCTATTCCATCATACTTTAACTCAAATGCAGTTAATCTCGCTCCTTGCATTACTGGCCTAGTCTCTGTTGCTATTACACAAAGCCTCTTCCCCTGCTCAATGGATGCTCTTATAACACCTAACGCAGTACCGTAACCAACTGTTGCTAATGCTCCAGCATTGCAGTGTGTAAGTACTCTATCACCATCATTGATAAGGAGTGAGCCATTGTATGATAAAGATCTGTTAACCTCTAGGTCCTCTTTTAGCATTGTTAATGCCTCTTTAAGCATTAGATCCTTCACCTCCTCTATGCTCTTACTCGTATCCCTTGCTTTACTCATAACCCTCTCAAGCGCCCAGAATAGGTTAACTGCTGTAGGTCTAGTTGCCCTTAACGTATTATATGCTACGCTAAGCTCATGAATGAAAGTATCCCTATCCCTTGCTTTACTCTTCAATGCAGCCAATGCTAACGCAAAGGCAGCAGCAACACCTATTGCTGGTGCCCCCCTTATAGCTAGGTTCTTTATACACTCAGCTACATGCTGGTAGTTTGTACACTTTATATACTCTAACCTGTTAGGAAGCTTCCTTTGATCTATGAGTAGTATGCTCTTATCTCTATCATCCCATTTAATAGTGAGTAATCCATACTCTATGGTTGTAGCTCCCTTTGACTTAAGATCTCCTTTACCTCCCATATGATGCAAAATGAATACAAGTGTATATATTCATTACATTACTA
>CAZLZM010000051.1:0-7762 GCA_964563995.1 uncultured Nitrosopumilales archaeon | reverse complement strand
ATAATAGTAGTAAAGACATCTTACTACCATTTCTAGCATAACTGTTCTTCAGTTTTAACATTAAATATATAATGTATGTTGTTAATGCTATTGCAGGCAGATTAACTATAGACCCAGCAAGACCAGTGAAGAATAGCACATCTACTAATGAGGGTAATAAAAATAGAAACTTTGGTAAAGGTAGCCATACAGTACCTAACTGCTGTAACCCAGGATGCTCCCAATCCACTAGCCTTCTTGCACCAAACAGATGGGATACAGCATCTCCATAGTATATCAAGGAGTGTTCATCATAAGTATATAATACAGATATGAATATAGAGCTTGCAATAATGACTATTGTTATAATTAAGGCTAACAAACTTCTTGTCTATCACCTACTAACCATAAAGATACCTTATTAATAATAGTATATATTAGTATAAGCAATTACTCTAATTGTTATGCTAGTAAATAGACTTGCCACAATATCACTAATAATTATTTTCAGCATATACATTATGATATACAGTATGTATGATGCTTATGCCCAGACTAGAAACAATGAGAGACTAGTTATACCTTTCAATGCAGCAAACTCAACGAGGAGTAATCCAGCACACTATGAGTTCAAACAAGAGCATGTAGCAAACTGGATAATCAATGTAAGTAACTACTTGGTATACAATCCTAATAACGAGAATGCTAATGTAATTATAAGGTTCATAAATGCTTACGATACAAAGGAGTTCCTAGAATTAGGTATGGCAAGTAAAGATAACATGCTATGGTTTGCTGTATCAAAAGAACAGACAGGCTACACTATGATGTACAAGAATGTTAATGCATGGTTCCAAGATAAGCAGGTTATGATCACATATGCACAGGGTGATAGACTTAGCGTTAATAATGGCCAAAGGATAATAGTTGATAGACTTAGCATAGGTCAGTTTGCTATAAAGAATATAGAGGTATTCAGCAGCATGGATTATCCTAACATTAGCAGCTCCCTTGGAGGAGAGTTAATAATAGATATTGTATCAGGTAATCCATTAGATAACCCTATAATGAGCATACCATTCATAGTGACTGGAGCAGTTGCTGGTATAGTACTCATCTTATTGAAGACTAGAAGAAGGGATTGAATAACAACAACTAATTATGATATTATTTATTTTTATAATATTAAGTTATTAATAGTGCTTTAATCTATAATATTTACATTCTTCCTTCAACAAACATTCATTACATAATGGTGCAATAGGTTTACATACACTCTGCCCAAATGTAACGAATGTATCATTGATGCTCTTCCAATACCTTCTCTCTATAGTATTCATCAACTCCTGCTCTGTCTCTTCAACACTCTTTGTATCAACTAAACCAAGCCTATTCGCTATCCTATGTACATGGGTATCAACAGGTATTGCATCCTTATTAAAAGCATAGACTAGTACACAATTTGCAGTCTTCCTACCTACTCCAGGGAGCCTTAAGAGATCCTCCAACTTGTCTGGAACCATTCCATTGTACTGACTTGCTATTATCCTTGCTACCTCTTTTATCCTTCTAGCCTTTATTCTATAGAAGCCAGTACATCGTATCAACTGCTCTATATCCTCAATTCTAGCATTTGCTATAGCATCAGCATTCTTGAACCTTGAGAATAGATTACGAACAGCAATCCTGGTATTCTCATCCCTAGTCCTTGCAGAGAGTATTGTACCTATAAGTATCTTAAATGGATCGCTACCCTCTTCCTGCTGTAACTCCATTAATGCTGTAAGTCTAGATGAGTTTACTCTAGCAAGAGTCTTACGCATAAGTCTCAATACTCTCTCTATATCCATGCTATCAAAATGGATACACTTTTTAATCAATCTACCTAATATACTAGGATGCAATTAAGTAAGGAAGAGGAGGATGCACTTGATGGGAAGTATGGTGATACATTAGCATTGGCATATAGGGTATTGATTGCCATAGGCAATGCTATGGATGCTGATAGACTAATAAGCATATCATGGGCACATGTGTCTGGTGTAAACTATAATACTATAGGTGATGCTGGGCTTAGGTTCCTTGAGGATATAAGCAATGACAAAGATAACAGTGTTAAGGTTAGAGTTAGAACAACTCTTAATCCTACGGGTTATGATCCAAGCAAGGTTAATGAGCTTAACTTGAACTATAAGTTCATAGAGAAGCAGAGTAGAATAATGAAGGCATATGAGAGGCTAGGAATAATAGGATCATACACATGTATACCTTATGAGGCTTTAGATACTACCTTCTTACCTAGGCAGGGTTCGCAGGTAAGCATTGCAGAGAGCAATGCTGCAATATACGCAAACTCCATACTTGGCCTGTTAACAAACAAGGAGAGTGCCATAAGTGCATTGGCAAGTGCATTAACAGGCAAGGCACCATACTCTAACCTAAGGATTCAAGAGGCTAGGAAGGCTAGATTATGCATAGAGGTTAAGCATTATATGGATAGTGAGCTTGATTATGCACTTCTAGGCTACTATGCTGGAAGGTTCAATGAGGATTGCATAATGTTCAAAGGTATAAGACAAGAGGATCTCTTTGGTTACAATAATAACAGTAGTGATAATAGTGTATATGCTACTGAACCAAATGCAAAAGCAAATGTGAAGGCTTTATGCTCAGCGTTAGGCACATCAGGCTCTGCTGGCATGTTTACCCTAAACTATCAAGAAGATACAGTAAAAGAAAGAGTAGAGTTCACAAAGCATGATGCAAGTAGAGTGATGGATGAGTTAAGTAACACAGATGATGGCGATGTTATAGTCTTTGGTAGCCCACAGTTAGGCTTGGGTGAGATATCAAGGCTTGTATACATGCTAAAAGGAAGGAGGTTCAAGAAGAAGTGTATGATATTCTGTGCAAGGAGCATATACTATAAAGCAAAGAGCCTAGGCTACATAGATGCACTAGAAAATGCAAATGCATCTGTATACTGTGACTGCTGCTCATGCTTAACTCCTTTAATAAGCAAGGATGATGTTGACTCAATCATAACCAATAGTGTTAAGGCCGCATACTACCTTAGGAGTTGGAACAGAGTTGATGTATGCTTAAGTAGTATGAAGAGGATAGTTGAGATGGAGTGTATATAATGATGATGCGAGAGTACAGGTGTAGAGGTATTGTTAAGGGCTATGCTGAAGGCTATGCATTGTTAAGCACAAGACCTTTAAACCTCTTAACTATAGATTATCATGGTATGATAAATGATCATACAAATACCCTTAATGGCAAGAGTATATCAGATAAAGTGCTTATATTCCCTAACGCTGTAGGTAGTAGTGTTGGTGCCTATAGGTTGTATGCATTGAAGATAAATGGCAGAGCGCCTAAAGCAATGGTATGTATGAAGGCTGATATAATAACAGCATCAGCTGCAGCTGTAGCAGACATACCATTGGTTGATATGGTTGATGACTACAAAGATATGCTTACTACAATAATCAATTATAACAATATTAAGGTTAGAGTTGATGCAGGCAAAGGGTTAATTCAACTACTTCCTGCTTAATGCGTTTATAAGCTCTACTGTTCTATTAACAGCATACTTTGCTAGATCTTGCTCTATACCATTTATGCTACAACCTATTATAAGTATATGTGTAGTGTTATCTGTAACAGATGTTCTTAATGCATCTCTATGTGGGAATAGGTGCACTATACCATTATCATCAGCAAGTACTATCTCCTTACCAGTTAACACATACTCATGACTGCTTATATCAATGAACCTTTCATGCTCAAGTGCAAATCTTAGCACTAAGCTACCATTTATCTTATCAAGATCATATATGCCTATTGGTACTAGAGTCTCTATTGATGCTATGTTACCCGCATCTACTACATTGTTTATCCTAGGTATGCTACCATTACTTAGGAACCTTCTTAGCAGAGCCTCGCTAGATGGTCTAACCTTTGTAGGGTCTATACCAAGCCTCCAGTAAAAATCTCTCAATGCTCTAACAACAGATTTGTCCTTGATCTTATCTTTGCTGCTTATATCTCTTAGCTTGTACCTTAACTCAGCTAGTAAAGGCTCTATATCATAATCATGGGTTACTTTAACAGTCATTGTAGCAGTATACAATGCTATCCCATACTCCTTACTTATCAATTCATCTACTCTTATCATTTACATCATTAAATTATTAAATTAAGGTAATTTTTAAATAATCGTATAAAAATATACAAATTATAATCCAGTATAAAGTGCTGTTAACTAACAGCAGTATATTAATTAGGAAAAATTTTTATCTTAACCTTTGTAAATTATAAAATAATGCAGCATAAGGGGGTAAGCGATAAAGATAAGGGTAGGAAGAGTAGTGATGAGACGATAGTATATAAAGTAATATTCTATATCTGTGCTTCAATAATGATAGTTGTTACTGCATACGCATTAATAGCTAGTCTAATGGAGTATATAAGTACTGGTAGCGTAGTAATAGGTGAGGTGTTAGTTAACACAGAGGTACCATTCAAAGGGTTTGCAAAACCAGTTACATACCTTATGATATCATCTGTAGTAGGATGGTACTGTGTTACAAGGCTAGGGAGGAGCAAGACCATGAACCTATCTTCAAGGAACAAGGCTATACTTAAGATCATAGCAATAGCAATAGCAGTAACAACACTATACGAGTTAATATATAACTTTGTGGTATGGAATGCTCTTATGACTGCAGATGCGATAAGTGGTATAATAAGAATAGATGTTCTTAACATACCATATCCTAATCCTAAGACACCATGGAGCCTTGTATTTGCTACAAAGATGTTTCTTGCCGCATTTGTTATAAGTGCTCATGCAGTATACCTTATATCAAAGAGTGAGAGGGTAGAAGATAATAATAATAATAATAATAATTACAATAGTAAACCATTGTTGTAATTATTTAATGTCGAATAATAACGATTATTATTATGTTTATAGTAATGAAGTATGTATGGGCAGGATGGGAAACATTGTAAGAAGGCTATATGGTATGGTAAAAGGTAAACCCATGAACTTCTCATGGATCATAGATGGTCTATTAGCAGGTAGTGCAAGACCTATGTCAATAGATGAAGTTGAATGGTTGAAGAATAACAATATAAAAGCTATAGTTAGTGTTATAGAGGAGCCATTGAATAAGGAATGGTTAGATGGTATAGATTATCTACATATCAATACTCAGGATGGCTGTGCCCCAGATATAACAGATATGGATAATGCAGTTGAGTTCATACATAATAAAATAAAGGATGGGAAACCTGTGGTAGTTCACTGTGCAGCAGGCAAGGGCAGAACAGGTACCATATTGGCAGCATATCTTATAAAGTATGCTAACATGGATGCTATGACTGCTATAGATGAGGTTAGAAGACTAAGACCAGGATCTATACAGACATATGTACAAGAGTTTGCACTAACATTGTATGAAAAGTATGTATTAGAGCAGAGAGGATTCAATAAATAATAAATTCTAAATAATAATAAATAGAATTAGAACCAGTGTCTTAACCAATACTTCTCAAATAATACCTTTTGCATATGCCATATTCTACTAGGCTTATGGAACTCTATCTCAGGCTTAGGAGTGAAGAACCTTGCTCTAATGAAGGCTGCTTCACCATGCTTAACCTCTATGAAGCATGCCCCAGAACCATCGTACTCCTTTAACTTACCTCTCCCCTTTATCTTATATGCTATATTGTTTGCTACAACCTCAGCCTGATGATGTGCAAATACTCCTGCCTTTGGTAGATATGGCACATAACTCCCTTCAGGTAGCCTTACAGCAGTTATGTCTCCTATAGCATAAACATTCTCATACGAAGTCTCCATGGTTCTAGGGTTAACTGGTATAAACCCAGTATCATCTGTAAGTTTAGCATCGACCACAGTCTTTGGTGCAACATGTGGTGGTACGCAGTATAGCATATCATACTGCATGCTAAAACTATCTAGCACTACCTCATTACTCCTTATCTCCTTTATGAGTGTATTTGGTCTGAACTCAATGCCCCTTTGAGTTAACATGCTTGCTAACATATTGCCATAATCTGGTCCTGCAGCAGGAATAGGATAAGGCTCTGGTGTAAAGAATACAATATCTACCTTATCCCTTATACCTTTCTTCCTAAAGTAAGAGTCTAGTAGTAATGCTGTCTCGTATGGTGCTACCGGGCACTTGAATGGTAGCCTAGAGATACCTACTAGTACTTTACCACCATTAAAGTCCTTTATAGCCTCGCCCATCTTAATAGCTGAATCTATGCTATAGTTATGATGAGCATATGAGAAATCCCTAATTATATCATATGAGTAATCTAATCCTAATGCTATAACTAGATAATCGTACTCAAACTCGTTGTACTCTGTCTTAACTCTTCTATTAGTTATATCTATATTAGTTACTACATCGTTAACCACATCTATACCCTTATGCTTAAGTAAGGATAACTCTCTACTTATCTGCTCAGGCTTCCTCTCATTGAATGAGAGCCATATGAACGATGGTGAAAACTCAAATACCTTCTTCCTATCTACAAGTGTAACATTCACCTTATCACCCAACTTATCCTTCAGTTCATTTGCAATTACTAGTCCTCCAACACCACCTCCAAGAATAAGCACCCTGTTCATCAATGTACAATATATACATATGTTTTATTAATAGTTAACTATAATTCTCATATATAAGAATATTTTTATAAAATAAATTTTAAGAGATGATCAGAGCATTATTAATAAATAATAATATTTATTATTAATAAATAATATCTAATTGCTTACGTTTTGCTTAATACATACATTACCATTGTATTAACAAGGTTATTTATTTGGTATATTCTGTTTAAGAATTCTATGCTAACAATATTATAAGATTTAAAGCTAAGATTTATCAAGATTGCTATAAAATATAAAAATTGAAACCTATAACTATTAATTCTATTCTGGTACTGACTCGCTAACCAATCTACCATTCTCAACCCTTACAAACAGGTATCTATTGTCCTTGAATATTAGTATGAGTTCGTTATCCCTCTCCTCAACATCCATCAGCTCTTGTCCCTTTATACCATCGAACTTTGCCATGTTTAAGTTGTGATATACACCATTATTAGTTTTATTACAGGCACTCTATGGTAACCTTGTTAGATCTTGCACTTAACTCATGAGCATTAATATATACATGCTTACCCCACGATGCCTTAACCTCAGCGTATATCTCATGTTTACCTTTACCAAGTACCCTATCTAATGTAAAGAGATCTATCTTCCTAGTAACATCGAATAACAGTGATTGTGCCTCTTGCACACTTCTAGGCAACAAAGAGTCGTTATCCATAACTATCATAACCCAGATCTTCTTCTCTGGGGGATAGGGTTCTATAGTTGGATCCCTGCTCCAATAGAGCGATGCCTTACGTAAGAATATTATAGGCTCACACACATTCCTGCCAAAGGATGATCTTAACACTATAGCATACTTTATCCTGAACAGGTTATCATGCTTATCATATGCATAAAGCCATGTCTCCCTGTTAAATACTTCTCTAATCTTACCATTTACACTGAATGATAGTTCAAGCGTTAATGGTTCTATACAATTAACTCTTTCACTTGATGCTGTAAGCGCTACATTCTCTATCCTACTACTGCTACTACTATCATCATCTGATATATACATGATGCTATGATCATCATTAATTATAATTGTATTTATTTAGGTTTACTTCTTTTTGG
>CAZLZM010000050.1:0-7775 GCA_964563995.1 uncultured Nitrosopumilales archaeon | reverse complement strand
AGGTTTTCGTTCTTTTATAAAATCAATTACTTTCATCTATCTCTGCTGAGTCATTACCATCAAACTTGTACTGTGCCTCATATTGCTCACCTAACTTTAAGAGTACCTTGTATCTAGGCTCCCTCTCTGCTTTGCTCAACTCCTTAGCAAACCTTGCAAGCAGTGGTAGATACTTTGAGTATAAACCTAACCTCTTCTTAACCATAGCAATGCTACCCTTCTTGCTTAGATACATGGATAACCTCCTTGCAAGGTAGCGTAATGCATTCTTCAACTCATACTCTATCTCTTGCCTATCTGCTACATACTCCTTACCTACAGTCTTGTAAGGTATCCTGATTGAGCATATGTGAGTTACAATTATCATTGGCATATCCTCTATGCTTATCCTATACCTACCCCAATCTATATCATCTATAACCTTCCATACTACATCACTACCCTCATCATAAAGCAGTGGTATCTTATTAGCAAACCTATATAGTTTTAAGCCTTTATGAGCAATCTCACCACCATAGGCTAAACCAACCTCAACTATGAAGGGAAAGCCAGAGTAAGCACTAGCCGGTCTTTGCACTACTGCTACAAACTCTGGTTTGAACATGCTCATTATGCTTGACTCCAATGCCTGCTCTCCTATTGGAGATAAGCATGTAGCATCCGGTGGTAAGAATCCATCGTATCTATGCATAGCATCAACCAACTTAACTATATCATCGTTGCTGAGCATACCTATGCTCTTGTTAGCATCTATACCAGCAAATTCTAGGAACCGCTTTGCTATGCTCAAACCAACTCTCTGGAAGTTCCTTGCTAAGAATGTATCAAGCCTGTCACCCTTTGCTATAGATACTATATGTGTCTTGAATGGCTCAACATTACTCATCTTTTCTACATAGGATTCACCAGTTAATATTCTAGTATAATGTATCTCTTCCCTTAATACATCTATCTTATCTATCCTAACCTTATCTACATCATCTAGAGGGATGTTAAGCATAGATATCAATGATACGGTTGTTTTAACAGCATTAGTTAGGTTATCCCATTTAACTTTAGCAGTATTTATTAGGTCTTTTAAATCTATGTTAGCATCTCTTATGTTAAGCTCTCTCATAACCTTCTCCTTTGAGGCAAGGTTTACCATGCTTAGATCCTTGATTATTAACCTTCTAAGCGTTTCCACGTCTATACCTGCTGGATGCGGCAATACCTCTGTTGGTGGGGATGGCATCTTATCCATGATCCTCTTGAAGGTTAATATGCTACCGTTAGGCTCCTCGAACATTATATCTGCATAAGGTGTTATAAGCGCAGTCTGTACTATGTAATCCTTTATCTTCTGTTGAGCCTTTGGGTAATCTCCAACTAGTGTTATGCTGACCTCTAGCCCATGCTTACTTCTTGATGATGTACCATCATAATTATCATTAGAATCTTTATTATCACTACTGCTATTGTATCTGCTCTTACTAATTATTACAGGTTTATTGGTATGTATATCAAGCATAAGAGTGTACTCATATGCTATACCATCCTTTATGGTTCTTATTACGGATGGTCTATTGGTAGTTATCTGACCATATAATATTGCCATTGTTGCACCCAAGCCAAACATACCTCTGCTCTGTCTTAACGTGAACTTTGTACCAAAGAGTACTTTACCAAATGCCAATGGCACATACTCTGGTTCTATACCAGGGCCATTATCCTTAACTGTAACAGTATACTGCTTTGGTTCTGGCGCATAGGCATCTATTGCCTTTATAGATACACTTATCTCTGGTAGTATACCTACTAGATCACATGCGTCTAGAGAGTTCTCAACCAGTTCTCTAACTGTCATGTATAGTGCTCTGCTTGGGTTTGTGAATCCAGCAAGGTCCCTATTCCTGTAGAAGAACTCAGATGGGCTTATCTCAGAGAATGTGCTTGATGTTGATGATGAATTGGCTATAGAGTTATTTGATACTGGTACTCTTGCATTTGATCTACTCATAACTTATCCTCCCATAGCTTTAGCCTTTCTAACTTTGCCTTTCTCCTTGCCTTCTCTAGCATTTTATATACAGTAGAGTGCATGCTACCAGTTATAAGCATCATCACAGCATCGCTTGCTAGTTTTACATCCTCAGGCTTACCTATTATGCTCACGTAATGCCCATGTACTGATATGTAGGTATTGGTTAACTCTTCTATCATCCTCCTAGCCTTACCATCCTTACCTATTATTCTTCCTTTAACCCTTTCCAATGAGTTGTGTGATTTACCCACATAATCCTTTATATCTATTATATTAAGCATTGTATCACCATCATCATCATCACCACCAGCAAGCAATCTCTTAGCCCTCTCAGGTGAGAATCCTCTTGCTATAGCATTTATGAACTCTATAGCCTTAAAGACCTTCATATCCTCTACTCTAGTATTAGGATTAGTACTAATCCTAACATCCCCACTCTCTCCATCTATATCTAATCTTACATTGAACTCTTGCTCTATCATCTCCTTTACCTTGCCTCCCTTGCCTATAAGCACACCTATTCTGTCCCTTGGGACCTTTATAACATGGGTGAAGCTCATTATACTCACACTCCAGCTCCTTCTACCTAAATAATTATTCTTACCCCAATTCCCTATTATTATTTATCTTCCCTTTACTCTTCTTTATCTCATTTGTGATGTAGTTTATATCATCATAAACATCTATCCCTCGCTTACTGAAGAACCTATTAACATTAGCTATATCTCTTTGCAGGAAGAGTTCAGCATTAGGATGTCTTATATCTACCGCTGAACCAAAATCAAATATAACTATCCTATTATTATATAGGAATATATTGTACTCTGATAGATCAGCATGCACTAACTCAGCATCAACATATAACCTCTTTATAGAATCCATGACCTGCATATAATGCTCCTTACTAACATCATGATAGTCGTTAAGTGTTGGTGCTGGTACACCATTCTCCCCTATGAACTCCATGAGTAGTATGTTACCTGTAACATGAATAGGTCTTGGTACCCTTACAGATGCATTGTATGCTCTGCTTAGATTCTTGAACTCTTTCCTAGCCCATAAAATAACTATATTTCTAATACCCTTCTTAACCTTCTTGAACCTAGGATCGCCTATTATATACTGTAACCTATGCTTGAACTCAGCAGTGGCAACTAGGTATATCTTAACTGCTATACTGCTACCATCTAACGCTATACCCCAGTATACTCTAGACTCCTTACCACTTGCTACTACACCATTCAAATGGCTAAGGTATCCTGCATTCATTAAAGAATAGAGAGTAAAGAGTGTCTTTGTATCGAATACCTCTTCTTTAACCTTAATTAATGACTCGTCCTTTATCTTTGTCCTCTGCTCCTTATCTATCCTTATAAGTTCTCTAAGCACCCTTCTATCTATCTTCTTATCATCATCACTATTACTACTAATGCTGCTACTACTGTTATTATCCTCTCTAATATATGCATCATCACTCATACCTTAAAAGTCTGGAGGCAAGTAACCATTTGCCTTTAACCAATCTACCTGTGCAAGTGTATACCTCCATACGATATCTCCTCTCTCATCACTCTTGAACTCCCATGGTGCTACTAGCACAATATCGTTGTCTCTTACCCATATCTTCCTCTTCAATTTACCTCTTATTCTTGCTATCCTAGTCTTACCATCAACACATCTTACAAGTATATGGTCACTACCAAGTAACTTTATCACCCTACCAAGTATCTCTCCCTCTGCTGGGAGTACTAACTCTTTTAACTCTGCCTCACTTAGTACCTTTCTCTTACCCATGTTACTGCTAATCAAACAATACATATTAGTATTTCTAAAATTAGAATGCTTAAACTAGTAATTATGAACAAATTTGAATATCATTAGGAATGGTACTCCTGCAATATACCTTACACTGTATGGTGAGGCTAACCTTAGTTCTAGAGCCTTGCCTACTATGTTCTTACCTACTAGGTTTGCTATAGAACATATCTTCAATAGTCTTACTGCCTCTTGCTCATCTATACACTCATTGAAATAATCCTTACTTATAACTATCTCTAACTCACCCTCCTTTATTTTGCTATCTATTAATTCAGCATCACATATGTTTATCATCAATGAATCCTCATAGTTCATCCTTCTGGAATAGTAAGAGTTCTTTATATCCATACTAAATACCTAATAAATTATTGATGATACCAATATAACTTATCATAAATAATAATACTAACCCATTATTCCTATTCATTACTCATCACTATAACACTCTTCCTATCTTGACCTACACAAACTTACCTTTAACTGAGGATCTTGCACCACAAGCCTCACATACTAGAAATGTTAACCTCTTCACCTTCTCAACCTTAGTATCTGGAGAGCCACATATTGGGCATACTACATACTCCTTAAGATATCTTTGCAGGAGTGTCTTAAATATATCCTGCTCCCACTTGCCTATGAAGAATGCCTTCTCATTTACTATATTGGCAGATGAACCTAGTTCCTTTGCTAAGAAGAGCAACAACTTCTCTGGATCTCGTCTTAACAACTTTGGATAATCACCAAAGTTCCTTAGCACTGTTCTATTACCAGACCATATCACATCTGGCTGTGGGAGCTCTAACCTAAATGCACCCTTACTTGTTACAGATTGTATCTTGCTATACAATCTATTCAATAATGACTCATACATAGCATCATTCATAGTTAGGAATATAATGCACTTAGTAATATACCTTCTTGTATTCTCTACACATATATCAAAGAAATAATGATGTTAAACCAAAAATTAAAAATTATCATTAATAATTAAATGCTATGATGATGTTAACCCTGTACTCTACCCCACTCTACCAATGCTGCTGCAGCTCTAACCCATGGGATTATCTCATTGTAGAATGGTATACCCTTGCTCTCTATAGCCTTAACCATCTTTGCTGTGTATGGTCCACCTATTGCACCAGCAAGTATAGGCTTCCTCTTGTATCTGTTCAACTCTGCTAAAACATCAACTATACCCTCGTCTAACGGATCGTCCTGGAATACGAACCATGGCATTATTATATCAACGTTAGGGTCTTCCATGAACTTCTCTATAGCAAACTTGTAATCACTAGATGTAGCAGAACCTGTTACATCCATAGGGTTACCTATAACGAATGTAGGTGGATAATGCTCCTTGAATGCCTTTAGAGTAGACTCGCTTATCTGTGCAACCTCTAGTCCTAGCCTCTCGAAGTGATCTATAGCAGATATAACAGGTCCTATACCATTTGATACCAATGCAACCCTATTACCCTTTGCTGCTGGTTGCCATGCTAATGCTTTCAGTGTACCTACCAACTCTTGGTAACTATCTACAAGTATAACCCCTGCCTGCTTTAATGCCCCTTTAACAACAGCATAGCTACCACCCATAGAACCTGTATGTGATACTGCTTGTTTTGCACCTCTCTGTGTTCTCCCACTCTTCCATATTACTATTGGCTTACCGAACTCCTTTATAACCCTCTTTGCAGTATTAACGAACTTCCTGCCATCTCCAAAGCCTTCAACATACAAGCCTATCACCTTTGTATTTGGATCATGTGCAAGGTACCATATCATATCTGCCTCATCTACATCTGCTCTATTACCATAACTTATCATCTTACTCATACCAAATGATTCTGCACTCTCCATGAAGCTTATCCCTATGGTACCACTCTGTGTTAGGAAGGATACTGGACCTAGAGGAGGTCTTATCATCCTACTATGCCCTTGGAATGCGGCATCGAACCTATTCTCTGCATTGAACATGCCTATGCAGTTTGGTCCTATAACCCTCATATCATACCTCTCTGCCAACTCCTTTATCTTCCTCTCAGCCTCAGCCCTCTCTCCACCTAGTTCTTTACCTCCACCAGAGATTATCAGTATATTGTGTATACCTAGCTTGGCAGCCTGCTCCATTATTGCTGGAGTCTGTAGAACATCTACTACAACAACTACTAGATCAACTGGTTTACTTATATCTTCCAATGACTTGTACGCTTTCAGACCCATTATCTCATTCCTAGTAGGGTTTATAGGGTAAACCTCTCCCTTGAACTCATGCCTTGCTATGCTATCAAGTACAGAGTATCCTACCTTGCCAGGTGTAGCTGATGCACCTACTACAGCAACAGATCTAGGATAGAAGAACTTCTCCATGTATTTTATATTTGGCTCAGCAGCAGATATAGGGTTATCTAATGGCTTCTCCCTTAGTATTATCTTTGCATCAACTACAGCGTAATCATCTGGATATACAACTATTGGATTAAAGTCCACGCTATCGTAGTATGCAGCCATATCTATGCCTAGCTTACCTATATTTACTAGAGCCTCAGCAAGCATATCCTTGTTTATAGGCTTTGAGCCTCTGAACCCATCTAGTATCTTCTTGCCATTCAGTTCATTAAGCATATCAAGTGCATCCTGTTTACTTATTGGAAGCATCCTGAATGATACATCTCTATATATCTCTGTGAATATCCCTCCCAAACCTACCATTATAACTGGTCCAAACTGTTCATCGTACTGTAGCCCTACTATAAGCTCTATTCCTTGGGGAACCATCTTCTCCAGCAGTATACCTTTAACATCATACTTCTCTGCTAACCTCTCATACATGCTCCTGAATATCTCTCTAACCTCTTGCTCGCTCTTTATACCAACCTTAACCCCTCCAACATCTGTCTTGTGAAGTATCTCTGGAGAGACTATCTTCATAACAAGAGGGAAGCCAATACTCTTAGCCTCTCTAACAGCCTCTTCCTCGCTCTTAACTAAAGCATATGGTGGAACCCTTATACCATAGGACTCCAGTATCTGCTTTGCTTGCTCCTCAGTTATTACTTTATGCTTATTTGCTATAACCTCCTTTACAACCTGCTCAATTGTACTCATACTACATCATCAAGGCAAGTTATCTTTATATTTATATAAACTTATCATATTGGAGAAGTTCCTGTAAACTACTCTAGCAGTATGCTCTAACATGCTCTGCTTATACTTAACCTCATTCATTATAGCATCCTTCATGCTAGAATCTAACTCGTATGAGTACTCTTCAAGCCAATCTTGTATCATATGCTCATCCACCTCTACATGGAACTGTAAGCCTATAGCGTTGTTATTAACAATAAATGCCTGATTACTATAGTTGCTAGAGTAAGCAAGTCTAGATATGTTAGGAATATCTGGCAGATCGTATGTATCGTTATGCCATTGGAATACTAGAAGCCTATCATCTAAACCCCTAAATACAGTCCTTAGTGCGTGCTCTGTTAGGTTAACAGTATACCAGCCTATCTCTTTAACATGTCCCTTGTAAACTCTACCATTTATAACCTTAGCAAGTAACTGCGAGCCTAGACATATACCAAGCATGGGTACCCCAGAATTAACTACTTGGAGTATAAGCCTCTCCTCCTCCCTTAGGTGATCATATGGATCGTTGGCAGACATCGGTCCGCCTAATACTATTAATGCATTATAACCATGAAGTGAGTCGGGTAGCTTCTCTTTACTAGCAATAACTGTATCTATAGAGAATCCATCATGCTCAAGCAATGGTTTAAATATGCCTAGATGCTCACACTCTATATTCTGTATAGTTAATATCTTACCTTGCAATGTGTAAGCTACTCCTAACTAAAGTCTGGAGCTTCCTGCTTCATAGACCCTATTAGGATCTCCACAAGCGTAAATTCCCCATGCTCCATAGGTAGAT
>CAZLZM010000049.1:0-7810 GCA_964563995.1 uncultured Nitrosopumilales archaeon | reverse complement strand
TACGTTCCATAATTATAGTTTGGATAACTATTATCTAAAGTTAACAGAGCCTATTAGTCATTTGATTAACTTTAATGTATTTAATAAGTTCGAGATTAGCTGGTTATTTTGTTACCTCTAACCAATACTGAGTAATCTTTCCTTATCTCACTCATTCTAATACTCCTTATCCTCCTGCTTGCCTCTACATCTATATCACTTATTATAACATGCTCTCCTCCAGCTGCTACAACTGTATCTGGGAGTACTATATCCAAAGCTTCATCATATCTTAGGTCAACTATTATACTCATACCCCCAAACTTCTCACTGCATAGGTTAGGTGCAATGCATGGCACTCTATTCTCCAATGCTCTAGCCTTAACATATATATGCCAAGGCTCTATACCCTCGCTTATTATCCTTGAGGGGAAGAAGATAAGATCCGCATTATTTAATGCTAATACCCTTGCAACCTCTGGGAACACAACATCATGGCATATGGCTATACCAAACCTTACACCATTATACTCAAATAACAAGAGTCTATCTCCTGCCTTAACCTTCTCGACCTCAAGCCCATAAGGATGTAGTTTGAACTGCTCACCAATTATGCTACCATCACTGCCTATAACTGGGCATGAGATATACATATTACCATTTATACTTCTATAGAATGCACCACTTACTATAACCATGCTATACTCTATAGCATTCTCTTGTAAAGGGTTAAGCTCGTCCAAACTATCCAACTGCTTAGGATACCACTGCTCTGGCAAGCATACTATATCAGATCCAGCAGAACCTACCTTCTTTAGCAGATCTACAACATGCTCAATAGACTCATCTATACTATCCTTAACCTCTAATTGTAATAGTGCTACTCTAACCATAGGATTCTCCTACTTAATCATCATTTAATTTATACGTTTGTTAGTTATTTTATCGTTACCTAACTTCTGCCTATCTTTCTCATTACCATCTCATGCAAAGCCTCAAGCATCTCCTTCCTATCCTCCATAAGTACTATATCGCTATATCCTGATACTATAAGCATATGACTGAATGGGGACGGTACATCGCTAACCTTGCATAGTATGAACCTCCTCTTTCCTTGCTCTATATCTCTTAACACTAGTTCTGCCCTATTAACATCCATTAGGTCCTCTGTAATCTCTCTATACACCTCTTCTAATACTGGGAACCCATCTAACTTCTCACATAACCTCATCAGTATCTCAGCATTAGTCTGCTGCCTTGCTACAGTAACCTCATAGCCTTTGTAACTCCTTAGAACCATCAATGCTCTCACTGCACAGTGTCTAAACCTTGTCTTAACCATCTCAGTGTTCTTTATAGCATTAAGTAGTAACATTCTAATGTTGTTAGAGTTAACCTTGGATAGCAGTTCCTTAACATTTATATCATCGTAGCCTAGCATTAGCATGAATGCGCTATCTGTAACAGCTATAGCGATATTCTTCCTAAGCATAACCTTTGCTGCTTGAGCATATACCCTTGCTAAAGCATCGTTAACCCTTCTACCAAATACTGTATGGAATATTAGATTCCTCTTCCCTTGCTCATCTATGTAATACTCTATGAGCAGGTTCTTATCACTAGGATAATCCTTAGCCATATCCAAACCTAGGGCCTTTAAGAATCTATACTCTGCATCCATATAAGCAAGTATGGCATGAGCAGCATTTGTATCTGTATAAAGCTTATCTTTTATCATCCTTATTATACTCTTCTTATCCTTACCTTGATGAAGCATTGAGAATATCAATCCCCTTATCCTTGCAATTTCTTCGCCAAGATCAAAGCTTAATGGCAGCATCTCACTGAACCAGCTTGGTATTGTGGGCTTCAAGCCCTCTACTCTTCTAACTATAGCAGTTAGGGCTTTGCTGGATATGAACTCATAAGTCTTACCCCCTAGCACGAATATATCTCCTGGGCTTAAGCGCTCAAGGAACTCCTCCTCTATACTACCAACCCATTTACCATCTCTAGTGTATACTTTAACAGCAACCTCATCCGGTATGGTTCCTATGTTTGTTGCATATATCATCCTTGCGGTTAATCCCCTCTTGCCAAATTCTTCGTTAGCCTCATCATACCATATCTTACCATATACCTTATGACCCTCTAAGCCCTTGTACATACCTGCTAAATACTTGAGCACTTGCTTGAACTTATCAATACTTAAATCTTTATAACAATAACTCCTTCTAACTATACTGTATGCCTCATAGACATTACGTTTCTTCTCTATTGCCATACCAAGTATATGCTGGGCAAGTACATCTAGTGCATTCTTGGGTATATGTACACTATCTATCTTGCCTTGCATAGCATTCATGCACATAACAGCATCCTCTACTAGATCATCGTTATCCATGGCTATTAGATAGCCCTTTGACTCTAACTCCAATGAATGTCCAGATCTACCTACCCTTTGCAGACATCTTGCTATTGATTTTGGCGAGCCTATCTGTACTACAGCATCTATGCTACCTATATCTATACCCAACTCTAGGCTAGTGCTTGTAACTACTACTCTCATCTTTCCATTCTTAAGCCTATCCTCAACATCAAGCCTTATCTCTCTTGATAATGAACTATGGTGCGCTGCTAACTCATCGGCATCAACAACATTCATCTTTGATAAGTGATAAACTACTCTCTCTGTACCAGAGCGTGTATTTGTGAATATAAGTGTGGTCTTATGCTTTCTTATTATCTTCTTTATTAAATCATACATGCTCTTATTCAACTCATCTGCCTTAGCATGGACTATATCCTTGACTGGTGATAGAGTTATCAAACTCATGGGCTTAACGAATCTGGCATCCACTATAACACAGTCCCTCTCAATACCATGCTCATTGTAGCCTACCAAGAACCTTGCTACCTCATCAAGCGGGTGTAGTGTAGCACTAAGCCCGATTCTTATGAATCCATTGCTCTTATTACTGCTAAAGCATAGCTCATGAAGCCTTTCAAGGCTAAGGCTCAAGTGCACACCCCTCTTTGATGAGCATAACTCATGTATCTCATCCACTATAACCCATCTTACACCCTTGAGCCTCTCTCTAAACTTTGGTGCACATAGCACTATAGCAATGCTCTCTGGTGTAGTTATGAGTATATGGGGAGGCTTCTTTAGCATCCTTGCCCTCTCACTTTGCAATGTATCACCTGTTCTAACCCCTATCCTTATTCTATTTATAGAATCATTCATATTTGATAACTCTATCAGAGGCTCCTTTAGGTTCTTTGCTATATCATTATTCAGCGAGCGCAATGGGCTTATGTATATACAATACACCTTATCCTCCAATAAGCCTGACTTTGCTAGCTTTACAAGCTCACTTATTATACTTAAGAAAGCGCTTAATGTCTTGCCAGAGCCTGTAGGGCTTGCTACCAATGTATTGTTACCATCCAGTATGCTTAGTATTGAGTACCTTTGAGGTGGAGTTAGCGATTTGAACCTTCTCTTAAACCATTTATTTACAGTATCATCTAGTCTAGCAAGTATATCCTCATCATCCTTTATATTATAAATATCCTTGGCACTCCTTATCATGTAGATTATTCTTTAACATCCATGCTTATCATAATGCTAGTTAAATGTATTGCTAAATATAGTAAAGGAGTTTTTCATTTGTATTTACATTATGTGAGAGACTATATATAGACTCTGCATCATACCCTATGCTCCTAAGGTAAGATGCAAACTCATCAGCAAACCCATGGAATGTATAAATCTTGCTTGGATTACAGGATCTTACAAGCTTAACGAGTTCTATGAAATCACAGTGATCACTCAATGGTAGAGTGTAATCATGCCTCATACGCATATTTGTTATTGCCCATCCTGTGAATGCAACTGTTACTGCATTGTAATGCTTCTTCATGTACCTTATGAAGATTGTATCGTTGCTCTGTTTTGGTGCTATCATAATCCATGGTTTTTTATCAAGCATACCATTCTCTTTAGCATTAGTATATGATATAGCATCATCAACCCCTAGATCTACACCTAACTCCTCGTATACTCTGTTTATCTTCAGCACTTGCTCATGAATATATATTGGAGCCCAATGCTTGAATAAACTGGTTATTATCTGTGCTTTGCCCAATGGATAACCCATAAGTATAACAGGTAAACCCTTGGCATAAAGATCTGATATAAGCATGTTAGCTCTATGCACTATATAATCTATACTAGGGAATCTAAAACTCTTTGTACCATAGGTACTCTCTACTATCAGTACTTCACACTTTGGTAACTTTGCACCCTTGAGGAATGCCCTATCTCTAGTGCACACATCCCCTGTGTAAAGTATCTTACCATCTATAAGCAATGCCTCAGAGCCTAGAACATGCCCAGAGTCTATCATCTCTAAACCTTCACTACTAGCCTCACTAGCGCTCATTACATTGCTATACTTATAGCCTCTAACACTCGCTATCCTTATGGTCTTCTCAGATGCCAATACTTTACCTGTATAACTGCTAGGATAGAAGATATGGTCTGTATGTGCATGAGATATGAATGTTATATTACTACTGCTAGAATGCTTTGTAGGATCCAAAGAGATGATCTTCCCCTTATACTTAATTACAAGATTATTATTGCTAAAGCATATGTTAAGATGCACATTAAGCATTATACAGCTATGATTATTAAGATTTCCTTTACACTTCTCTTATGCATGGTATATATGCTTTAATAATACAGGTGGAAAATACAACTATTAGAGTAGGCTCGCTTGGCATGATTCACTTCGATGGCATATACGCTTATATAGGCTCAGCATTGAACTCATTAGAGTACAGGATAAGAAGGCATCTTAGTAAGAGCAAGAAGATACATTGGCACATAGATAGCCTTACTGTAAGCGATAAGACAAGTGTAAAGTATGTTGTATATGCAAAGAGTTATAGTAAGCATTACGAGTGTATAATAAGCAAGAATATTGCAGATGTGAGCATTGGGTATGTAAGAGGCTTTGGTTCGTCAGATTGCAAATGCTTATCCCACCTTTACCTTTTGCATAAGAGTGATTTATACTATGCAGTTAAGTTAGTTAATGATGCATTTATCTTATGCAAAATAAAGCATAGTCAGTATGATTTTAATATCTAGCATTTATTGCATATATATATGACAGTTAATCTAGCCATACTTGTGTCTGGTAGAGGTAGCAATATGGAGGCTATACTAAAGAGCATAAAGACAGGTTTCATAAGTAATGTTGAGCCTAAGGTTGTAATAAGTAATAAGGCAAATGTTAGGGCATTGGATATAGCAAAGCAGTATGATGTTCCTGCTATAGTTATAGATGATGAAGGCAAGAAGGGTAGAGACTGGGATTATGATAAGAGGATAGTACAATGTCTACAAGAGCACGATGTAAGACCCGATAATGGGTTAGTATGCTTAGCAGGGTTCATGCGTATACTAAGTAAGGAGTTCGTTAGTATGTATAAGTATAGGATAATGAATATACACCCATCCTTACTACCATCCTTCCCTGGTTTAAATGCTCAAAGACAAGCATTAGAGTATGGTGTAAAGGTTACAGGATGCACAGTACACTTCGTTGATGAGGGTGTCGATACTGGTCCTATAATACTACAAAAGGCAGTTGAGGTAAGGGATGATGATACTGTAGATGCTTTAGCAGAGAGGATACTTGAGAGAGAGCATGAGATATATCCTTTGGCTGTTAAGCTTTTCGCTGAAAATAGATTAAGGATAGAGGGGAGAAGAGTTATAATATTATCTTGAAGAATATTTTATAGTATAAAGACCTCTTACTTAACACAGCAGGATGAACAGTATAAAATCCCATATTAACAATGCTAATAATGATATGGTCTGTATGCTCAAAAGAATATAAGGCTCCAGAGTGAACTGAAATTGTTATGGGTCCAGCAGTAATTCCATAACTAATTAATGTATAAGCTTTGTATCCAATAAGTTGCCTGCTCTTGCATAGAGGTTGTCATTTGTTAATCAAGTACTAACAATGAAGCTAGAAGCTCCTTCCTTATTTAAGGAAGAGAGACATCACAAAAAGAATTTAATCGAATCACCACTCATCATCCCTTCCTATCCATCTATGCTTCAAGTATCTGAACCTTAACTCTCTGTTACTCAACTGCATCATTGTACCCATAACTGCACCCCCAACTATACCAGTCTGATAGAGTGAGTATAGAAGAACTTCAAATACAGATGGTTGATAATCAGAGAATACAAGCGTTGATGTTACGAATGCCATAACTACGTTTATTGTAAGCAAGAAGTACCTCTTATAATCCCTAACCCTTATCATGCTAAATATAGCAAACATTAGCATAGTTATTGATAAGGTTAGCAGTGTTAAAGGATTACTTAAATCTATTACTTTGCTTAAAGTATTTAATCCTGCATTACTATTCAGTGCTAAAGGCAGGTGTAGTTTGTTTGGATGAGTAAACCTAACAACATTTATCACAGCATTTGATGCAAATAATGCAAATAGCAATAATGATGCAAGTCTAGCATGGAATGTTAGCCTAGGGAACCTCTCCACTATTGCACTACCAACTATAGCACCTTGTGCAAACCCTATCCCTATGGCTATTGTAAAGGTTAAGGGCATTATACCCTTAGCAACCTCTAGTATCAAGGATGTATCGAACCTTTGTAGCAATGGTATGTATATTATACCCAATATAGACAAGCCTATGTCAATCTTCATAACTTTTAGTTCTTGATTACCTCCCAGTATATACTTTTTTGTTAAGAGCCATTTTATTATTTATTTAATTAATTTAGTTAATAATTAATTAGTTAATGCTCATAAACCAAAGCGCCTCTTTCTAGATTGATAAGTTCTTATAGCTCTAAGTAAATCTATCCTCCTAAACTCTGGCCATGGTATATCTATAAATACAAGCTCACTATATGCTGACTGCCATAGCAAGAACCCACTTAGCCTAACCTCACCAGATGTTCTTATTATAAGATCAGGCTCTTGGTATGGTAGATCTTTAGTGTATAGATGCTCCTCTATAACCTTCTCATTTATATCCTCTGGCTTTAGTAAACCTTCCTTAACCTTGATGGCTATGCTCTTAATGCTCTCAACTATCTCCCCTCTCCCTCCATAAGCTATTGCTAATGTTATATAGTAGTTATCATGCTTCTTTGTAGCCTCCTCTAATCTACTTATAAGGTACCTTATCTTCTCTGGCAGTATATCAAGCCTACCTATGGCCTTTATCCTCATCCTCTTCTCATAAACCCTTTTATCATAGTATAAGGAGTCTAACCTATCCTCGAGCACTTTAAACACAGCATCAAGATCCTCCTTTCTTCTCTTGAGGTTCTCTGTTGATAATACATACAATGTTACCTGCTTTATGTTCATATCTATGCACCAATTAACAACATCATAAACCTTCTCAGCTCCTATCTTGTATCCATCTAGCCTATCTATCATAAAGTTATCAGCCCATCTTCTATTACCATCCATTATAATACCTATATGCATAGGCATCCTGCTACCATCTAACTGCTTCTCTAGATACCACTCATAGACTCTGTATACTTGCATTAGAGTCAAGAGATTCCTTATTATACTTACTGCTATCCTACTCACACAATTAATCATAATTACAATTATATATTATTGCTCTAGTATTGTATGCTAATAACACATTACAAAGTAGTTATTTTCCATTACCTTGTATAAGCAATATAGTTTAGTTTTAACCTACATGCGGTTGGTTTAAGCAAATCATTTCTATTATTACAATAAATACT
>CAZLZM010000048.1:0-8050 GCA_964563995.1 uncultured Nitrosopumilales archaeon | reverse complement strand
TCAGGACCATTCTCTGTAACATATGGTAACCCTGTTATTGGATGGAATGCTATACCAAATACATTCCTATGCCCTGTAGTATATATAGGAGAGTTTGGAAATGGATTATCAGAGGGTATTCTACCATCTCTATCTATCCTTAGTATCTTACCCTCTAGCGTACTAAGGCTTCTCTTGGAGGGGTTATCAAGTATACGCTTCCTTGATTGAGGAGAATCATCAGCATCGCCATTTGTTATGTAAAGTAAACCATCTGGGCCAAACTCTATAGGCCCACCGTTATGGATCTTGTTGGCTGGTATCTTATCTAAGAGTATCTTCATATCAGTTAATCTCTTTTCTTCATAATCGTAAACAAATCTAGCAACCTTCTTGTACTGTTTCTGATCTACTGGATCTTTATATGTCCACTGTAAGTACACGTAGTGGTTCTCTTTAAATAATGGATCTAATGTTAGTCCTACAAGTCCTCTTTCATGTGCAGGTTCACCTTGCTCTCCCATATATACATCATCTATCTTTGCTAATGTAGTTAATCTATTATCATTAATATTTAATAGCCTAATCTCTCCTATACGAGTAGCACATATTATATTTCCATCTGGTAAAAACTCGAATATGAAACCACATTTCACTACTTTCTCCACGTTATATTTAAGCTCTAGACCTTGAGCGTATGAAGGTGAGATATATGTAGCAATGGTGTTTAATATTATAATGATAATTATTATTGATATTAGTCTGCTCATCTTATTCAAGTAATTTTTATCCATTTATATATTTTTGTCTAGTAAGTATGCTTTCTTTACAATAGTATATATAATTACAAAGAGATTCACGGTATAAACTAATCCAACTAATAGTAAGAAGAGGTCTAATATATTAAATATAGCAGAAATAAGCATAGTTACAGAATATGCGCCAGAGTAATGAAATATATTCTCTATTAATTTCTTCATAATATTCTTGTCAATAGTCGGTTTCATATCGTCGAGATTATTGCTTATTACACGCCAGCTATTCCTTGCAGCCCATGATGCCAAACTTACTATTGCAGTAAGGGAACCGATATATAAAAATATACTACTATTTGTATTAGGAATTATATTATTTAGCATATATAGTGTAATCATACCTTCATTAGCTAAACCTGTTAATCCTACTCCAAGCATAAATATTGATAATACTAATATGATCTCTCCACTCCAGACATCAAGTACGCTTCCTAACGTTGTAGAACCTCTTACTCTTGCTATATTACCGTCAACACAATCTAGTATTATTGCCAACTCTATAAGTAATGCTCCTAATATGAACATTGTATAACCTCCTAATGCCAATAAGAGAGAACCTACTATGCCTGTGAATAGAAAGAGTAAAGTAACCTTATTTGCAGATACATCGAAATATAGAAAGAATATTGCTAGATAGTATGATATAGGTCTTCTAACATAGTATGTCCATATCCATCCTTTCTCATGGGCCTTTGCCTCTAGGTATTTCTTCCTTAACTCATCTATACTTACCTTCATAGCATCAACCTCTCTATATCATATGCTATCTTCCTTGCATTATTAAGATCCTCTATAGTGTCTATCTCAATACATGGTAAACCTCTGGTACTACACTTGTAGAGGCAATCCTCTCTATTAGCAACTAACCTTATGGCATCCTCATAATAGAGGTTATATCTACCTTCTTTGAAGAGCGATTCTATGCTCATTATCACCTTAGTTGCATCCTCACTTGTAAGTCTCATAACACCTATATACTCACCATCTGCCTCCTCTATAGGGATGCTCTTACTTATATCCTTGATTATATCATCATCATTAACTTTAACCTTCATCTCCTCTTCACCAAGTTGTTTGTAATCATCCACCACAAGTGCTGAACCCTTTAGCATTAAGAGGTATTCAAGTATCTTTGGATGGAAGAGTACATCACTGTTAAGCAATATGAAATCTTTATCCATATAATCTCTAGCAGTATAGAATGAGTATATATTGCCCAAGGCAGGTTTATCATTCATCACAAATCTGAATGTTATGCTATTCTGTTTATAGTTAATCTCTATATGCTCTTTAATTGAATTGGCAGCATGGCCAGTTACAACTATTATATTCTCTATTCCATAGTTCATAAGGGCTGATACTGCCATATCAAATATAGTTAGCCTTCCAACATTGAGCAATGCCTTTGGTATGTTATTTGTTAATGGTCTTAGTCTAGTGCTATATCCTGCTGCAAGTATTACTGCTCTATCTACCCTATTTACCATACTAATCATCCTCTTATCCTATATCTTGATATTGATATGTCCCATAGGCTAGTCTTAGAGCGTTAGTAAACATCTCATCATCTCTAACCAGATCTAGGATTGTGAACCTCTCCTTCCTTGTATATGGAGCAAGTCTAACAGCCTCAATGAACTTCTCTACTGGTATACCTATGGAATCGAATGTGGTAGGGAATCCAAGTGTATTATATACCTTGATTATATCTGTGAACTCTGATCCCCTTAATGCCATTGCAAATATCGTTGCAAAACCAACCTGTATACCATGGGGCTTAGGATTCTCCAATAGTCTATCAAGCGCATGGCTTATAAGATGCTCTGCTCCACTTGCTGGTCTGGATGATCCTGCTATGCTCATTGCTATTCCGCTTTGTATCAACCCTTCAGCAAGACAGATGAGAAACTTGTTATCCTGTATTATGTTAGAATCTTTACATCTGCTACCATTATTATAGTTGCTATTGTTGTTATCATTATCATTAACCTTCCCATTCTTTAGCACATAGTATACGAACCTCTCAGCAGCGTTCCTTGATAAGATCTCAGCAAACCTATCTATCTCTTCTCCTTTATGCTCATGTGCAAGCCTCCAGTCCTCAACAGCAGATATATTTGAGATCAGATCTCCTACACCAGCAAGTATTGTATACTTTGGCGCACCCTTCACCACATCTATATCAACAACTATACCTATTGGAGGCTTTGCTCCTTTGCTCTCAATGCTCTCAAGCCTAACAACTGCTATAGGTGAAGAGATGCCATCATTAGATAGAGCTGTAGGGAATGCTAACATTGGTATATTCAGATTACTACATGCATACTTTGCTGTATCCAATACCTTGCCTCCTCCAACAGCAACAACTACAGATACTTCGTCTTTTGCTATAGCATGTTCTATGCTGTTTATAGCATGCGTATCGTTACTGTTGATGCATAACCTAACTATCTTATCTGAACCTGAATCTAACCTCATTGCTATATCATCTGCTATTCTACATGTATAACCTGTACCAGATACTATCAAGCATCTATCTATTGCTATATCTTCCCTGTAAAGTATATCTTCAAGTTTATCCCTAGCATTCTCTTCTATGTAGAAGAAGTTTGGTATGTTTATACTTCTTACTGTATTACTCATATGCTGCATCACCTACTTACTGCCCCTTGTAATTATAACGCTTATTATAGTTGATATTTCCTTTCTGGTTATAGCCTTAACTGCTAGAGAGAAGAGCATGTGAACTGCTAACGCTAGGAGTAATGCTATTAATGTGTTACTATACACAACAAGCACTATATAACCTAAGGTGAATGCTACTGCTATAGACAATGGTGCTCTATAAACATTCATCTGGAGCATGAATCCTTGCCTGCTGATTAGTATGTATGAGAGTACTAGATTGGTTAATGAACCTATTAGTAGGGCAATGGCAGCACCTTCCATGCCCAATATGGGTACAAGTATAGGTGTTAATGCTATTATTATGGAAGATGAGATGCTCTCCCTTACTGCTATATCCTTTGCCCTATTTATTGCATTAAGTAAAGATGCGATAAGATTGCTTGTTGAGTTTATAAGATATGCTATAACCAATAACCTTAATGCATCACTAGCCTCAATATATGAGTGTGATATCATCCTCAGTATATAAGTTGGTTCTATGAGCAGTAGGAGTACAAGGAAGCCATTAAGTACTAATGCTATCCTAATCGCTATGCTGAAGAGAGCCCTAACCCCATCTCTATTGCCCTTTGTGATCTCCTCTGATGCAGTTGGTAACATCATGCTAGCAATGGATAGCATAACCTGACCAACAACATTAGCAATGAGGGATGAGATGCCATAGAAGGCTGATAACTCTATGCTGTATGTTCCTACTGTCAGCACACCTATCTGGTTCCTTAACGTTCTTAACCCTGTAGCAATGTAGTTGAAGCCAGAGAATGTTAGTAGATCCTTTATGCTCATCCTGCTCTCTATACCATCAGCCTCTTCTTCTCCTACTTCTACCATTCTCTCCCTCTTAACCTTCTCTATAACATCGTCATGCTTTGATATCCTTTGCATTATCACATAACCTATAACAGCATTGATGATTGCTGCTATAGAGAAGCCAGCGATTATGGCAAGTGAATAGAATCCATAGTATGCTAGTGCTATAGATGCTGTAAGCCTTGATGCTTGAAATATCACAGTTGTAAGAAGTACATACTGTGTCCTATGATATGCTGTGTATATTGATGATATAGATGCTACAACAGCATTTGCAGGTATGTATGAGATGGAGGCGAATGCCATTAGGAATGCTATACCTTCGCTACTGCCATAGATCGTGCTTATCCTATCGGATAGAAGGAAGAGTACAATGCCTACAACAGAGCTTATCAACAATGATATGATAAGTCCTATCTTTATTACCCTCCTAGTCTTGGCATACTCACCTCTCGCATTGTACTCAGCAATGTACTTTGCTAATGCTGTCTGCACACCAGAACCAGTGAATGCTATTATGGATGTTGTGAATGCTATAACTATCATTGCTTGCCCTATATGCTCAGCATCCAGCATCTTTGCAAGCACTATCCAGAATAGTGCACCAACTATTGATGTTGTTACATTACCTAGCAATAGATATAGTGAACCTCTTGCAAGTCTTTCAAATGGTTTATCCATTGATCCTCTCTCCCTCAATCATTAATTAAATCTGTTAGCATCTTTACTCATCGTGCACCAACGCTCCCATTTTATAGAAGATAAAGAGTTCCAGACAGTATCCATAGCCATTGTACCTTTTAGCAACGCATATGCCCTAGCAGAGTCATGCTGCTCAGCAATTATGAGCCTATCAGCTGCTATGCTCAACTTTACTACCAGTCTAGCAAGCACTATCCTAGAAATGACTATTATTATTGCTAACGACTTGTTCCTTACCTGCTTTGTTACTAAACCTAGATTCTTTTGATGGATAGTTGATACTCTACCTACATGCATATATAAAGCCTTTACCCTTATTAACAAGATGCCTATTATATCTTGTCTTCGCCCATCCAACGTTACCAAATAACCCAAACAAGTATATAAGTCTCTTGTGGTAAGTGATATATAATATCTGTTATATAACTAGTGTTATATAATTCTAGAACTACATATATTTAAATAGTAGGTCTAGTATAGATCTCTATCATGAAGTTGCTTGTTATAGGGTTAGACTCTATGCCTGCTGATCTTCTCTTCAACATGAAGGATGAGTTGCCAAACATAGGCAGGATGATTAACAATGGTATAGCAGCAGTGCTTGAGAGCTGCCATCCTCCCATCACAATACCAGCATGGATGGTCATGATGACAAGTAAGAGTCCTGGTAGCCTAGGCATATATGGGTTCAGGCATAGGAAGGGCTACTCTTACAACGAGGGATGGATAGCAAACTCATCAAGCATAAAGGCAACAAAGAAGGTATGGGATTATCTAGCAGAGCGAGGGTTAAGATCATGCCTTGTTGGTGTACCACCTAGTTACCCTCCATACCCTGTAAATGGTAGCCTTGTATCATGCTTCATAACCCCTTCAGATAAGGTTGATTACACATACCCTGAGTTGTTGAAGCAAGAGGTTGAGCAGATAGCAGGAGGTAAGTACATGTTTGATGTTGTATTTCGTACAGAGGATAGGGATACCATAATAAAGGATCTGTATGAGATGACTGAGAAGAGGTTCAAGGTTATAAAGTATCTGCTAAAGAAGGAGAGGTGGGATTACTTCATGTTCGTTGAGATAGGAGTAGATAGGCTCCATCATGCATTCTGGAAGTTTCATGACAAGAGTCATCCAAAGTATGTGCCAAACAACAGATATGAGAATGTTGTAAGAGAGTATTATAAGTTCATAGATGGTAAGATAGGTGAACTTATTGGCATGGTAGATGATGATACATACATAATGCTTGTATCTGATCATGGAACAACAAGCATGAAGGGTGCATTCTGTATAAATGAATGGTTGATAGAGAAGGGTTATCTAGTGCTTAAGAATTATCCTGAGAAGGTAACAGATCTTGATAAGTGTGATGTTGATTGGAGCAAGACCAGAGCATGGGGGTGGGGAGGCTACTATGCTAGAGTCTTCCTCAACGTTAAGGGTAGAGAGGCTCAAGGTGTAGTACCAAAGGAGGAGTATGAGGAGTTCAGGGATGAACTTGCTAGAGAGATGATGAACGTTAGAGGACCAAATAATGAGCAATGGGATACAAGGGTTTACAAGCCTGAACTACTCTATAGAGAGTGTAATGGGGATAAGCCAGATCTCATGGTATACTTTGATAATCTGTACTGGCGTTCTGCTGGTACTATAGGGCATAAATCACTTTATCTATCAGAGAACGATACTGGACCAGATGATTCAGTGCATTGGTATGATGGAGTATTCATACTCTACAACAAGGGTAAAGGCAATGGAGGAGTAATGCTTGACAGATTGAGCATATATGATGTTGCACCAACGATACTAGAAATGATGGGCATAGAGCCAGTAGATGGAAGGATGGAGGGTAAGGTTATAGACGAAGTAATCGATTATGTTAATGAAGATTGAGGGAGGAGAAATATAGAAGGAGGAGAGGTTTTGGTATGGCAGTTATTGTTCTTGCATTGGATGGTTTTGATGTAGACCTTCTCAAACTAGATGAGTTTGGTAATACTAGAGATATACATAAAGAGTACCATTCATCCTTACTGGAGAGTACCTTGCCGTATCTAACACCATCAGCATTTGTAAGCATGCAAACAGGCAAGAGCGTTGGCAAACATGGTGTATCTGGCTTCCTAAAGTTCGATGGTAAAGAAGCAAAGCCATACACTGGTTCAGATATAAAGGATGTTACATTCTATGAGATTCTGCATGCAAAGGGTAAGAGATGCTTCTTATTCAGCATGCCTTATAGTTACCCTGCAAAGATACCTGGAGATATAGTATTTGATTGGCTCTCAGTTGGTGCTACAAATATACACAAGTGTGTTTATCCATCAACACTGCTAGAGGTTTATCCAGAGTTGGTAGATTATGAACTATTCCCTGATAAGGCTGATGGTGTGTATGAGTTCATGCTTGCAAGTAAGAAGATGAATGAGAATGCTATACAGGTTATAAAGCATGTTCTAACATCAAAGAGGTATGACTTTTACTTCTTCCTGATAAGACATACAGACTGGATACAGCATACACTGCTAAAGCAGATAGTTGATGGGGAGAAGAGGAAGGAGGTTAATATAGCAAGGGAGGTATTTGCAAAGGTAGATGAACTCATCAAGTATGTTGTTAGCAACATGCATGGTAATGATTCATTACTGATACTATCTGATCATGGTTTCAAGGTGTATAGTGAGAGGTTTTACATAAACGATTGGTTGAAGGAACAAGGCTATTTAGTTACATCTGATAAGGTTACTTACTCTTTAGAGAAGACAAGATATCCATTCTTGTGGGATGAGTTCTCTCCAAACATAAAGACAACAAAGACTCCAACATTGCTTAGCAGGTTAGCAAGGGAGAATAAGACATTAGCAAGTATAGCATCAAGGTTAAAGCCTAAGATAGAATATATGCTAGGTACAAAGTTTGTTGTAGGTCAACCTATAGATATTGAGAGATCACAAGCATTCTCTGTAGAGGATAGTACTGGAGCAATATATGTTAATAGAAACCTTTCAGATAACGAGAGGGAGAGTATAAAGAAGGAGATCATTGCAAAGATA
>CAZLZM010000047.1:0-8064 GCA_964563995.1 uncultured Nitrosopumilales archaeon | reverse complement strand
CATTTAACTAGTAACGAGACCATAGAATTAAGCATGAAGCTTGCAATGAAACTAATTAATGTTAGGAATATCCATGATGTTAGCAAGAGTGTTATATGCTTTCTATTGTATACACTAGGTTTGATAGTTATACCTACACCTAATAGTGAGCATATTAGTAAATGAAGGAATGATGATGGTATACGCATCTGTGTTGCTATCCATAGCGTGATAGACGATGTTAATATACTGCCCAATACTCTTGCTGGTGTTAAACCTATCATATCCTCACCAATGAACTTTGATACCCTTTCCCCATTAATCATGCCTAGAGCAAATGCGAATAGTAATATAGCCATTAGTGTTATGCCATAGAGATCATAGCTGATACTACTAACGTCATAGCCTATTGAATAGAGTAAACCAAGGTTATTTGAGCCTATGGTATATGCTGCATAGAATAATGCTAGCTGCAATGCAATAGAATAGAACTTGCTTACACTTATTAAACCTAGCAACCTTACATTATATAAAACTGTTCTATGAACTATCATGCTTAAAAAGAATGCTATAAACGGTAAGACTATCCAAAATATTATTGTTATCAAAACCTGTTTGCTTATATGCTCATTGTAATACTCTGGATTCATACCCATGATTGCCCCTATATAACTAGCAAATAGAATATTGACCATGCTTGTTGGTATGCCTATATATGATGATACTAATAATGCTACAAGTGTAATTAGTAGGATTATACTTCTTACTATATCAACCCTATTGCTAATAGCATTTATAGTAAGTATATTGTAACCTGTTTTATGACCTTCTAAGAGTAAACCTAGAGCAAACCCAATTATAGCTATAACTATACTTCTTCTATACCTGAATCCTGATGAAACCAATGGACCGACTACTACTCCAGAGTTATTCATACCAAAGATGAATGCTAGTAGTAAGAGTGCTACAATATTGATAACTGGTAATGGGACAAGCGGTCTTATATGTGATAAGAATGGTTGTGATACTAGATATGATAACAGTAGTAATGATAATAGCAGTATTATTTTGAAGTATGTTAGTTCTAAAATGAAAGACAAGAGAACCAACTACTACCTATGCATACCCCTTAGCTAGCATTATAAGCACTACATCACTAGCATCCTCAGCACTATCAGCTATCCTATCTATCAGTTGTACGAACTCTCTAAGTTGTATTATAGTTAGCGTATCATAGATATTAGAGGAGTATAACTCTTGCACTACAATATTCTTTAATGTATCAGCATACTCCTCGCTCTGCTCAACATGCCTTATATACTCTAGTATAACGTCGCCCTTGCTATCTAAAGCATCTATTAGCCTAATCAGATGCTTAACTGTATCTATGCTAGCATTTATATACGCTAGGGTATTGTTGTTAAAGAACTTAACTAGCATCTCCTCCGGTACCTTTCTTTGCATCAATGCTCTACTAGCCTCCTTTGCGCTATCAGCTATATCATCTATATACTCCATCAACGTTATTATATCTTCACGCATGTAACCGAATAGTGAACCTTTGCATATCTTTACCACACCCTCTCTATGCACATAGTCTGCTCTTGTCTCCAAGCTATCAATAATACTAGCATATTCCTTACCTTTCTTAATATCAAGTATAAGTAAAGAGTTTATCATGTTGTTAAGATTCTCAAGTGTAGACATGACTATATTTATATGCTCTTTTAATACGCTTATTATACCATCCTTGCTCTTCTTCAATAACATGGAGAAGGTAAACAGATTTAAATATAATAGTCTTTAGAATTGTTTGTATTGCTACCAACTAAGTGTTGTATAAGGGTTAGGGGTAAGGATTGTAGCAATATACCAAATTGGATAGTATCTATAATTGATCAGGAAGATAAGCAAGAGTATATGATAGCCCTTGTATGCGATCAGCATAGGGAGATAATAGCAAGTATTATAAGCATGACAAGACATGACAACAATAACAGCAGCATAACTAACAATATTGATGATAATAATAGCAGTAATTATTATTATGATAATAATAAAGATACGTTAAGGTTTACTAGGATAAAGAGCATAGAAACAGCATGTAACTATTCTATTAATAAATAAACAATGAATTAAATTGTGAGTTAAATTTTAAATCTTAGTAGTACTACAATACTGCATGGTTAGTAGTAACGATAAAAGTGGCAATATATATAGTAATAATGCTAATACCCATGATACAACTGGTGCAGAAGATCCTATTATAATATTCTGTGATCTTTGCGGTAATTCCATAGACTCGTGTTCTTGCGTGTGTCCTTACTGTGGTGAGCGTGAGGGTTGCACATGCTGTCTATTTGATGCATCAACTGGTGGAGGTTAAGCCTTACAATAAAAGGATAAAATAGAGCATTTGGTATTATATGATTGATGTTACATGTATAAAGATAAGGTTACAAATAGGCTTAGTTGGGTTACAGGGGGTCCACAGGGCAGTGGTGTTGATACTGTAGCAAATGTATTTGCTAAGGCATGTGCATTAGGTGGTTTATATATATTTGGTAAGAGGGAGTATCACTCAAACATAAAAGGTGAGCATAGCTACTTCACTATACTTGCAAGTGAGAGACCAGTTAGAGCACATATAGATGATATAGACATGCTTGCTGTCTTTGATGCAGAGACTCTATTCAGGCATGGAGAGTATGTTGTTAACAATGGCATAGTAGTATATGATGAATCTATATTGGATACCAACATAGACTCCATACTTACCATGGATAAGAGTAGTAAGACTAAGAGTATAGAACTGCTTGAGCATTACTCACTAGGTAGAACTGCTAATGATATGTTAAAGGCTATAAGCATGAAGAGTGGTGTAAAAGCATATGGTATACCATGCCATGAACTACTTGAAGATATAGCAAAGAAGAGGAATGAACCATCGTTAAGTAAACTTACTAGGATGGTTAATATGATGATACTTGCAGCATCTTTAGCACTGCTTGATTACGATCATAACATACTTGCCAATGCAATAAGGTACATATTCAGAGCAAAGAAGAGTGTAGCAGATGCTAATGTAGATGCAGCAGTGTACACTTATAACTATACTAAAGCAAAGTATAGCATAGACGATATCCCTTACAGGTTGGTTGCTAGAGAGTATGCAAATAACATGTTATTGATTCAAGGGAGTCAATCTATAGCATTAGGTAAGATACTCGCTGGATGCAGATACCAGAGTTACTATCCAATAACACCTGCAAGTGATGAGTCTGAGTTCCTTGAAGCAAATGAGGTATTAGATGGTAAAGGCTCAATCCTTGTTATGCAGACTGAGGATGAGATAGCTGCAATAGCAAGTGCTATAGGTGCATCTTTAGCAGGGGCAAGAGCATCAACCAGCACATCTGGTCCCGGATTCTCGCTTATGACAGAGGCATTAGGCTGGGCAGGTATGAACGAAGTACCCGTTGTTATAACGCTCTATCAGAGGACAGGACCAAGCACTGGATTACCTACTAGACATGAGCAAGGGGATCTTTTATTTGCTATACATGCAGGGCATGGGGAGTTCCCAAGGATAGTAATAGCATCAGGTGATGTTGAAGAGGCATTCTACGATACGATAAGGGCATTCAACTATGCTGAGCGTTATCAGATGCCTGTTATACATATGGTTGATAAAGCAATAGCAAACAGTGTTATAACATGCGATATCTTTGATACCTCTCTAGTTAAGATAGATAGAGGTATGCTTATGAGTCATGATGATAGCAGTTATAAGAGATTTGATCTCTCTAGCATTGTATCACCAAGGATAAAACTTGGAACTCAAGGCGCTGTATTCTGGAATACTGGTGATGAGCATGATGAGTATGGGCATATAACAGAGGATCCAGAGGTAAGGAATAGGATGATGGAGAAGCGTATGAACAAGTTGGAGTTAGTGCTTAAGGAGTTGAGTGATTATGAGAAGGCTATAATTCATAACAATGGATCTGATGCAACTGTTATAACATGGGGCTCTTGTAAGGGAGCCGTACTTGATGCTATAGATAGACTTAAAGATGAAGGTATAGTGTTAAACTATTTACAGGTTAAACTATTAAACCCATTCCCATCATTAACTATAGAGAGGATACTCAATACTACTAATACCAAAGTGCTAATAGATGTTGAGATGAACTACTCAGCACAGCTAGCAAAGCTATTAAGGGCAAATATAAAGAGGGATGCTGATTATTATATAGTTAAATACAATGGTAGGCCTATGTCATCTAGTGAGGTGTATGATGCATTGAAAGATATAATGCAGGGCAAGGTATCGAGCAAGAGGGTGGTGCTAAAGCATGGTGTCTAACCCTAATCCAAGACAGTTAAGGTTAGCAGATTACAAGACAGATGTGCATAATGACTGGTGTCCAGGCTGTGGTGATTTTGCTATACTAAATGCTATACAACTAGCTTTAGCAGAGCTACAGATAGAGAGACATAGAGCAGTTATATTCTCTGGTATAGGATGCTCAGGTAAGACACCACATTACATAAACGTATATGGCATACATACATTGCATGGTAGGGTACTTCCATTTGCCATAGGAGCAAAGTTAGCAAATCCAATGCTAGAGGTTATTGCAGTTGGGGGAGATGGTGATGGTTATGGTATAGGTGCAGGACACTTCGTTAATGCTGGTAGAAGGAATATAGATCTAACTTACATAGTATTCAACAATGCTGTGTATGGACTAACAAAGGGACAAGCATCACCTACTCTTAAGCTTGGGTTGAAGACCAAATCACTCCCAAAGCCTAACATAAACCAAGGAATAAATCCAATAATGATAGCATTGGCTGCAGGATATACATTCATAGCTAGGGCATATGCATACGATGTAAAGCATACAAAGGATATAATAGTTAAGGCTATAAGGCATAGAGGATTAGCATTGGTTGATGTTCTTCAAGCATGCCCTACCTATAACGATATATATACTAAAGAATGGTTCTCTGGTATAGATAGGTTAGATAGCAGTGGTAAACCAATACCAAGAATATACAAGTTAGAGGAGCATGGCTATGACCCAGTAGTTCATAGCAACGATGAGGATGAGTTACAAGCAAAGATAATGCAAGCAATAGTAAAGTCAAATGAGTGGGATGAGAGGATACCAATAGGTGTATTCTATCAGAATGAGCATATACCTACCTATGAAGAGAGGATTGGTAATAGAATACCAGATTACATAACAAACCCACCAGCACTACAATCAATAAGTTACAATGATGGGAAACCTTATGCTGATATAGGCAAGTTACTCAACGAGTTCAAGGCATCAAGTATACAATGATATAGGTGTCTAGATAAGCATATGCATTCATGCTCATACACATATCTTTCTTATTTTCCTTTTCTTACTTCCTGATAGTTAAACCTATGTACACTGTAACAGTCTCTTCAACCATCTTATCTTGCTTGCAACATCAGCTGTTTTGATTATATATGAGCCTATAACTATTATACTTGCCCCTGCCCTAACTAACTCACATATGCAAGACTCATCTAGTACACCCTCAACAGCTATAGGTATATTGCATGAACTACTCAAGCCTTTAACAATCTTTATGCCATAGCCTATACTACCTGCCATCTCCCTTACAGCGTTACTTGAATAAGGTACAGATAATGATGCTGGTTTAGAAGCATCATAGTGTTTCTCTTCTGTTATGGTATCATAACTATTATTATTAGAAGAACTAACATGTATGCAAATGTAATCTATGCCTCTTTCGCATAAAGTTAATGCCCTATCAAAAGGATTGGTAACATGCATAAAATCTACCATTACCTTTGCACCATACTTGTCTGCAGTTAGCACAGAATCTAGTATAGTTTTATCACTTGCCAAGGCTGATACGGTTACTATATCAGCACCATTGGTTACTGCTAACTCAACCTCCTTAATCCCATTATCAAGTACTTTCATATCTGCAAGTATAGGTATATCATAGCATATCTGCTTTAAACTCTTAATAGCTTGTATACCATGGGTCTTTATGAGTAATGTTCCAGCCTCAACTACATCAGCACCATTGCTTCTTGCAATAGATGCTATACGTAATGCATCCTCTATACTTACAAGATCCAGCGCCACTTGTAGCAGTGTATCGCCCATAGTATACTTTCAATCTATTCTTATAAATATTTAATTACTAGATCGTATTTAATAGTTATGAATTATGAAGAATCTGTATTTAATAGTAGATCATTTAAAATATAATGAACAATTATACAATAATTAAAATTGTTTTTAGAGGCAAAAGTATTAAGTTAACCTCTTACTTTATTATAAGTGTGTTAGTGTTAGATAAGTTAAAGGAGTATGTTAAAGATAACAAGGATGACATAGTTAGTGATCTTAGGAGCCTAATAAAGCATCCTAGTGTATCTGCCCAAGGTATAGGTATAGATGAGTGTGCTGGAGTGCTTAATAGTATAATGCGCGATGCTGGTTTAGAGAGTAGGATAATAAGGATAGAGAATGGGAACCCTATAGTTTATGGAGAGGTTAAGGGTAAGAAAGGTAGCAAGACGATACTATTCTATGGTCATTATGATGTACAACCAGCAGAGCCACTTGACGCATGGCGTTATAATCCATTCTCTGGTATAGTTACAGATGATAAGATATATGGTAGAGGATCTGCTGATTCTAAGGGTAATGTTATAGCTATAGTTAAGGCTATAAAGGCTATACTTGAGCTTTATGATGAGCTCCCTGTGAACGTTAAAGTACTCATAGAAGGAGAGGAGGAGATATCCTCAGTTAATCTACCAGTGTTTGTAGAGAAGAACAAGGATATGCTTAATGCTGATGCATGTGTATGCTTCGATGGCTCCCTTAATCCTTCAGGCTCACCTAACATATTCGCTGGTCTTAAGGGCTTACTTTATGTTGAGCTTAGATGCAAGACAGCAATGGTTGATATGCACTCATCACTAGCACCTTTAGTGCATAATGCAGCATGGATTCTAGTAAAGGCACTCAACAGCATAAAGAAGGATGGTAAGATTGCTATACCTAACTGGTATGATGGTGTCAAAGTGCCAAGCAAGAAGGATCTTGAGTTGCTTGAGAATCTAGATTACGATCTTGAGAGTATAAAGAGTAGTTATGGAGTTAAGGAGTTCATAGGCGATGTTAAAGGTAAGGCTGCACTTAAGAGACTTCTCTTTGAGCCAACATGCAATATAGCAGGCATATATGCTGGCTATGTAGCAAGTGGATCCAAGACAGTTCTACCTAGTGAGGCTTATGCAAAGATAGATTTTAGATTAGTGTATGATCAGAACCCAGATATGCTGTTAAATAAGCTAAAGAAGTATCTTAAGGATGAGGGCTATGATAACATAGATGTTATCAAGCTAGGCTCGTTGGAACCATCCAAGACAGACCCTAGCGAGAATATAGTTAAGTGTACACAAGATGCTGCAAGAAAGGTGTATGGTAAAGAGCCTAGTCTGTTCCCTAACTCATGGGCATCTGGTCCAGATTATGTGTTTACAAAGATACTGAAGATACCATCTGTATGGACTGGATGCTCTCCAGCAAATGCAAACATCCATGCCCCAAATGAGTTTACAAGTATAAGTAATGTATTGGATGGCATATGTTATATAAGTAGTATAATGCAGGAGTTTAGTACGTATAAATAAAGAATAATAAGAACTTAACTGCTATATATTGAAGCTATCTAAGCACTCCTCTTTATACTAAACCTCTTTGCTTTTGCATACTTCTTGCTATACGATCTAGCCATGCATTTAATTAACTTATCAGGATTGAACCTCTTAGCCATAATGATATATACTATAGACTGTAAATAAAGTTTTTAGGATTGCAAAGGTTATACACTGCGAGCAGCTTGTTCCTAGTTGGGCATGGTGCATGGGCTTACATACTAGCAATTATAACTGCGAGGTTACTTGGAGTCAGGTCTAGTCTTAACCCTTACCTTGCTATGCTCTTAGGTATGGTACCAGATGCGGATATACTTCTGTATGAACTAGGGATAAGG
>CAZLZM010000046.1:0-8066 GCA_964563995.1 uncultured Nitrosopumilales archaeon | reverse complement strand
AGAAATCATTGCAGGATAGAATACATGAATGCTCATACTGTAATATTTAAGATAGATAGAGATTATAATGCTTCTTTAAATATATTAAGAGAGGATTAGAGTATATACAATTACAATATAAATATAAATAATCTACCCATGGAGCATAGGGAAGTAGATATAGATATTATACCTGTGGAGACTTTGAAGCAGAAAGGAAGCCTCACCTTGAAAGGTGAGGTAGTTCACACCATAAGGTATAAAGATATAAGGGAAGAGTAGTATTAGTATTAGTATGAGTCAGAAGGTGTTCACTCTAAAGGTGTTAGAGGCTTATACTAGGGATGTAGGAAGAGGTGTGGCAAGGATAGATTATGAATCAATGGATAATTTAGGGGCATCAACTGGTGATGTGGTTGAGATAAAGGGTAAGAGAAGGACTGTAGCAAAATGCTTACCATTATATCCTTCTGATGAAGGTAAAGGAATAATAAGGATAGATGGGTTAGTTAGGAATAATGCTGGTGTTGCTATAGGAGATACAGTTATAGTTAGAAAGATAAAAGCTGTACCTGCAGAGAAGGTTATAGTTGCCCCATTGGAGGCTATACCACCAATAGATGAGCGTTACCTTGCTGATGCTTTAGAGAGCATGCCATTGGTTAAAGGAGATAATGTTATGGTACCATACTTTGGAGGTAGATTAACATTCCAAGTTGTTGCTGTACAGCCAGCAAATGCAGAGGCAGTTATAGTTACACAGAAGACCGTATTTCATATAGCAGAGAAAGGAGAGACAATAAGGGGGGTACCAAAGGTTACCTATGAGGATATTGGTGGCTTAAAGGAAGAGATACAGAAGGTTAGAGAGATGATAGAGTTGCCTTTGAGGCATCCAGAGATATTCGAGAAGTTGGGTATAGAAGCACCCAAAGGCATACTACTCTATGGTCCGCCTGGTACAGGTAAGACATTGTTAGCAAAGGCAGTTGCAAATGAGAGCAACGCACACTTCATAAGCATCTCTGGACCTGAGATAATGAGTAAGTTCTATGGTGAGAGCGAGGCTAGGCTTAGGGAGATATTCAAAGAGGCTAGAGAGAAGGCTCCTAGCATAATATTCATAGATGAGATAGACTCGATAGCACCAAAGAGGGAAGAGGTTACAGGAGAGGTAGAGAGAAGGGTAGTAAGTCAGTTACTCTCACTTATGGATGGTTTAGAGTCCAGAGGTAAGGTTATAGTTATAGCAGCAACCAATAGACCAAATGCTATAGATCCAGCATTAAGGAGACCAGGTAGATTCGATAGGGAGATCGAGATCAGAGTTCCAGATAAGAAGGCAAGATTAGAGATACTACAAATACATACTAGGAATATGCCACTTGCACCTGATGTTAATCTAGAGAAGATAGCTAACATGACACATGGTTTCGTTGGTGCAGATCTAGAATATCTATGCAAGGAGGCCGCAATGAAGTGCTTAAGGAGGGTCTTACCTGAGTTGAACTTGGAGGAGGAGAAGATACCACCAGAGGTACTCAACAAACTAATAGTAACCATGGATGATTTCATGGAGGCATTGAAAGAGGTTACACCATCTGCAATGAGAGAGGTCTACATAGAGACTCCAGATGTTAGATGGAGTGATATAGGTGGGCTTGAGGATGTTAAGAGACAGTTACAAGAAGCAGTAGAGTGGCCATTGAAGTATCCAGAGTTATACAAGAAGTTAGGGCATACCATGCCTAAAGGTATATTGCTCCATGGTCCATCAGGTACAGGTAAGACCATGCTTGCTAAAGCTGTAGCAACTGAGAGTGAAGCTAACTTCATAAGTGTTAGAGGCCCAGAGCTGCTAAGCAAATGGGTTGGAGAGAGTGAGAGAGGTGTGAGGGAGATATTTAGAAGGGCAAGACAGGCAGCACCATGTGTAATCTTCTTTGATGAGATAGACTCTATAGCACCTATAAGAGGTATGGGAGGAGATAGTATGGTTACTGAGAGGGTAGTAAGTCAGTTACTCACTGAGATGGATGGAATACAATCACTCCAAGGAGTTGTTGTTTTAGCAGCTACAAATAGAATAGATATGGTAGATCCAGCACTACTAAGACCAGGAAGGTTTGATAAGTTAATATATGTAGGTATGCCTGATAAGTATGCAAGACAGAAGATACTTGAAATACACACAAAGAACAAGCCTTTGGCTGAGGATGTTAGATTAGATAAGATAGCAGAGATATGTGAGGACTTCAGTGGTGCAGATGTTGCAGCAGTGGCAAATACAGCAGTATCTCTAGTGTTACATGAGTACTTATCAAAGTATCCAACTCCAGAGGAGGCTGCTAAACATGTTGAAGAGGCAAAGATATACCAGAGGCACTTTGAAGAAGCTGTAAAGAAGGTAAGACAACAGAAGGAAGGTAAGCCTGGTGAGAAGGTAACTGTACCATACTATAGGTAAAATTTTGGTAAAGAAAATAAGAAAAGAAAGAAGAGGTAATATAAGCTAATACTACTAACTTTTCTCTTTTTAAATTTATCATTAGCATCATTTTGTAGAACTTTGTCATAGCACAGCCTATGCACTATATCCATTATTAAGATAGTACTGGAATTCACTATATGCATTATCTCCACATGGTGTAGTATTATTGCCTATGATCACTATAACATAGTATAACATATTCTAATGTTGCTTATAGGCTAAAGCATACAGTTAATTGACCTAGAAGTAACATTAATAGCATTGGAATATCTATTAACATGCTTCAATATGCAACAACTCAGAAGTTCCTTACTCTTGTTGCTAGCCATTAGCATGAACACTCATTTCTAGAGAACATATTAGCCACGCATTAGTACTTGAATTTATTTACAAACCCGGGCGTATCCTTGGCATGTTAATAGATATGCTAACTCATCCTACATGGGAGGATCTACATAATCTCTAATCTCCTTTAACCTCTTTAGCCTCAAGAATATATAGCTGCTCGTGTTAACCAAATCAACTTGGATTAGTGTAGGATTCTTATATAGAAGCTCAGGTATACATTTGATGGAGCCTTAAATAACATCAAGCTAAGCAAAGTTTTAGTAACTAGCTTATCTATTAGCCATGTATGGAGGTAAGTGGTTACAAAGGTAAGGCGTACTCACTACTTAAAGACAAAGGAGTAACTGTAGGTTCAAGTGTTATAGTAAAGACTCGAGGGCAAGAGTATAAAGGCATAATAATGCCTAGATACGAACTTGCAGATGACACTCATATAGTTATAAAGTTAAATAATGGTTACAACATTGGTATAAGCATAGAGAATATACTTGATATTGTAAGTATAGATGAAGTTGCTGAAGATATTCTAGATGAGCAAAAGACCATTGCTAAGAGTAGTAGAGGTGTAAGCAATGGAGCACATATAGCATTAATAAGCACTGGAGGAACTATAGCAAGTAAGATAGATTATAGGACAGGTGGTGTTAGAGCAGCACTTACAGCTGAGGAACTACATAGAATGGTACCTGAGTTAGGTGATATAGCAAGCATTGATTCTTATGTCCTATTTCAAGAATATAGTGAGAATATAACATGCAAACATTGGAGTATGATGGCTGAGAATGTTAAAGATATGATAGCACAGGGATATGATGGTATAATAATCGCACATGGTACAGATACAATGCATTACACATCAGCAGCACTGAGTTTTGCTTTACAGAATCTACCAGTTCCAGTTGTTCTAGTAGGCTCACAGAGATCATCAGATAGACCTTCATCTGATGCAGCATTGAACCTTATAGGTGCAACATTATTCGTATCTCAGGCTGATGCAGCGGGAGTATTCATTGCAATGCATGCTACTAATAGTGATGATAAGATAGCTGTGCATATAGGCACTAGAGTAAGGAAGAACCATACTAGCAGCAGGGATGCATTCAAGTCTATAGATATAAACCCTATAGCGATAGTTGATGTAAACTCTAGAAGCATAAATATAAATAATAATAGCAGTATAGTAGTATCAAAGAGGGATAAGAAAAGAACACCTTATGTTAAGAGTAGATTTGATGAGAGGGTAGCACTTATAAAGTTCTATCCTAACTTTGACCCTGGCATTATAGATCATCTTGTAGCCAAAGGATACAGAGGCTTAATAATAGAGGGTACTGGATTAGGGCATGTGAGCAAGTACTGTTTTGATTCCTTAAGGAATGCTATAGAGCATAACATGCTTGTATACATGACCTCCCAGTGTATATGGGGTAGGCTAAGGATGACTGTATATGATACTGGTAGAGATCTATTGAGTATTGGGGTAAAACCATTGAACATGCTATCAGAAGTAGCGTATGCAAAACTTTCATGGGCACTAGCTAACTTTAGTTTAGATGAAGCTAAAGAGGTTATGCTAAAGGATATAGCAATGGAGTTCAAGTAAAAGGTAGATTAATTAATAACTGTTACATACATAAACCCTGTATTAATAGTGATGATGTAAAGTATGAGTATTAAACTTGATCCTTATGCTATAAAGCTTAAGGTAGGGTTCGAGATACATCAACAGTTAGCTACCAAGAGCAAGCTATTCTGTACATGCCCTAATATAGGCAAAGTTAGCAGTGATAGTTATGAATATGAATTCATTAGAAGATTAAGACCTACATTCAGTGAGTTAGGCGAGTATGATAGAGCAGCATTATTCGAGTTCTCAAAGAATAAGGTAATAAGGTATATTGGAAGCAAGGATACATCTTGCCTAGTTGAGATGGATGAGGAACCTCCTCATGATGTTAATATGGAGGCTTTAGAGACCGCTCTTATAATAGCATTGGCATTGAAGGCTAGTATAGTGGATGAGGTACATGTTATGCGTAAGATAGTTATAGATGGCTCAAATACAACTGGATTCCAGAGGACAATGCTTATTGCTACCAATGGTGTACTAAAGGTTAAGGATAGAGAGGTTAAGGTTCAGAGCATATGCCTGGAAGAGGATGCTGCTAGACTTGTTAGGGATGAGAATGGTATTAGAACATATGCATTGGATAGGCTAGGAGTACCTTTGGTAGAGATAGCATTGGAGCCTGTAACAGCAAGCATAGATGAGTTAGTAGAGATAGCATTATCACTAGGCAGGTTATTAAGGGCAAGTAGAAGGGTTGCTAGAGGGCTTGGCACTATAAGACAGGATGTTAACATATCAATACTTGATAGCAAGAGTGTTGTAGAGGTAAAAGGGGTTCAGAGGCTAGATCAGTTGAAGAGGATTATAGAGTATGAGATGTATAGGCAACATGCATTGAGTATAATAGCAGAAAGGCTTAGGGCAAAGAACATACAATTCAATACTCTAGTTTATGATGTTAGTAGTATATTAAGCAATACTAGATCAAAGATAATAAGAAAAGCCCTAGAGCAAGAACAAGGAACAGTTAAAGCAATAGTAGTTAAAGGTTTTGCTGGTATGCTTTCATATGAGCCTTATGAGGGCATAAGACTAGGTAAAGAGATAGGGGAGATGGTTAGGTTCTATGGGCTAGGTGGTATATTCCATTCAGATGAGCTTCCAGCCTATGGTATAACAGTTGAAGATCTCAATTCCTTGAAGGGTAGTTTAGGGCTTGATGATAATGACGCATTCATACTCATTGCAGGTTCAAGTGATCAGGTTAATAATGCCATAGATGCAATAGTTGAGAGGTTAAAGTATGCATTCATAGGAATACCAGCAGAGACAAGAGCTGCTACAGATGATGGTAGAACAATATACAGTAGACCTAGACCAGGTGCAGCAAGGATGTACCCAGAGACAGATGTACCACCTATACCAATAAGCAAGGATATGCTTGATAGCCTAATCAACAAGGTACCCAAGCCATGGAATGAGTATATAGATGAGTTGAGTAAGAGATACAATATAAATAGAGTGTTAGCAGAGAAGGTCTTTGACTCTGATTACTTTGAGTTGTTTGAGGAGTTGGCAAGCCATAACACCAATGTACAAGCATCATTCATAGCCTCAGTATTAACAGAGGGTATAGTGAGCCTTGAGAGGCAAGGTTTAGACTCTAGCATGCTTAAAGATGAGCATATAAGGAGTACATTTGTTAGGCTTGCTAAGGGGGATATAGCAAAGGAGTCTATACTCAAGATATTTAGTGTTATAATGGAGGGTAAGGCAAGGGATGTTGATCAAGCAATTAGTATTCTAGGATTAAGGGCTATAAGCGATGAGGAACTAATAGATATAATAGACGGAATATTAAGTGAACATTATAACCTAATAAAGGATAGAGGTATAGATGCTTTAAATACATTGATGGGCATAGCTATGAGTAAGCTTAGAGGTAGAGCAGATGGTAACAAGGTTAATTCCGTACTTAGGAGAAGACTAATGGAAATTATAAGAGCATAGGTAATTATAACTTATATTATACAAAAAAACATAGTTATTAGTTATACAGTTTATAAGAAAATAGTAGGTAAATACTAGATACAGGTATATGTGTACTAGTTTGTACTGTTTAATACATACTAAACCTTTTAGTTTCACCAACTAATGAAATTTATGAGCAATGATATCTGTCTATCTGATAGGCATAATGAAACAGAGATAGATAAAGATATGCTATGGAAGGCGTTAACAGATACACTATCACTTCTAGGCGAGAGTTCTAAAAGAGCTATAATATATTACCTTAATAAAAAAGGAATAAACTATACAAATGTTAACACCAGTAGTTTAACTCAAGCACTAACTACACTGTTTGGTGATGGTTCCAAGTTCATAGTACTTGAACTTAATAAGAGGATAGTAAAGACATAACATAATTAGAGGATCTTAAAATAAAATAAAAAGATAATTGCTATGTAATTGGTTAATTAGGCTATAGGTAATGATAAGAGATTAACAGAGATCAAAAAAAGTTTTATAACACTATAGTGTGAAGATAATGTGTCCTCTAACGTAAAGATAAGAGTTAAAGTTGGGATAGGAGAAGTAGAGATAGAATCTCCAATAGATTCGTTAGATAAGGTTATAGATAGTATACCCTCACTGCTAGATAGGATATCATCTGCATTAGCATCCATACCAATCATCAATAATTCTATCAATAGCAGTAGCAGTAATATAATAGGCATAAATTACCCTCAACAGAGTAACAATCCATCATTGTTACAAGCTAGCATGTATGAGACATACAATGAAAGCACTGTGCCAGATATACGAATAGAGAAGGGCGACTCGTTAAGTGATATAATACTTAAGATATTCAAGTGTCCATGGGGCAGGAATGCAAGGAGGCTTGCAGATGTTAAGAGAGTGCTAGAGCACTATGGCTTATCTTATCCAAAACAATCAGTAGCTGTTACATTACTAAGGCTAGCACAGCATGGTAAGCTTAGGAGGTTTAAGGGACCAGATAACGAGTTTGTTTATACAGCATCAACCGACTTGCTTACAGATGCTAGCAATAATGGTAGTAGAGAAGAGGTAATGGGTGCATTATAATGGAAGGTATAATAGACACGGATACTGATGCTACTAGACTTGAGGTAACAGCAACTGTTAAGGTAAAGGATACTAGTGTTGAGTTTAAAGGATCCCCAGAGGCTGTACTTGAGTCACTCCATAGATTCTTACTTAATATAGTGCCTAATCTAGATATAGCAAGTAGGATATCGCTCAATTACTCATTGCCTCAGCTTATGAGCATGTTTGCAGAGTACATAAGGCTAACACCTGAAGGACCTAGGGTAATAAATGAGAGCGGTAAGAGGTTAAGTGATAAGGAGATCATAGCATTACAGTTGGTAGCATATAGGATTATGCTAGAACTGAAGAAGGCACAATCAGCAAGTGCATCAGTGCAAGAGATCCAGCTCTCCACAGGTTTGAAACCAAAGTCTGTAAGCTCTAGACTAAGTGAACTAGTTAAAGCAGGATATGTTGAGAAGGAGAGCAGCGATCAAGGTGCAAGGTACAGGATAACTACACAAGGAATACACTGGTTAAGTAATGTACTTGCAAGTAAGAGGTAAAAATGCATCTAATTATTTTTCTGAAAAACTCTAGTTGACA
>CAZLZM010000045.1:0-8622 GCA_964563995.1 uncultured Nitrosopumilales archaeon | reverse complement strand
CTAATGAACACCTTAGAAGCAAGAATCTCCCTACTTAAGTAGGGGGAGTGTCAAAGTCATATTTGCTTTATAATGCAAACTCATATAAACTTTAGCTTATTTTTTATCGATTTAGATAATATCTACCGATGTCATACTAAAATATAATATTCAATACTATACGACAGCCATCTAAATAGTAACTACCTTACAATCTCGAGACTCATATCTATTGCCCTTGCCGAATGGGTTATCCTCCCTATAGAGATCATATCTACATCAAGCAGGGCATAACTCCTTATGTTATCCTCGTTTATCCCTCCAGAGACCTCTATAGTGACCCTATCCCTGAGCCCTCTTGACTTCAATCCATCAACCACAGACCCAACCTCCTCTACAGTAAGGTTATCAAGCATTATTATATCTGCTCCCCATTCTATAGCCTCAATTGCTTGCTCTAAGCTCCTAACCTCAACCTCTATCCTATACCTTGTACCATGTATGCTCTTTGCTAATCTAACAGCCTCTGCTACAGAACCTATAAGGGCTATATGGTTATCCTTTATAAGCACCATGTCGTACAAGCCTAATCTATGCATATACCCTCCACCTATTGCAACAGCCTTCTTATCTAGCAACCTTAACCCTGGTGCTGTCTTCCTAGTACTTGCTATCATAACCTTTGGGTTAACCTTTCTAGCGAGATCTATAAGCATCCTTGTATAGGTTGCTATCCCACTCATCCTCATAAGTATGTTAAGGGCTGTTCTCTCAGCAGCTAGTATGCTTCTAGCATATCCATCTATATGCATTATTGTAGTGTTAGGCTTGACTGTACTGCCATCCTTGATGCTATCTACTACTCTACAATCAACTAGTTCAAATAGCCTACTAACCTCCTCTATGCCAGCTATTACAGCATGCTCTTTGCATATTACATCTGCAGATACTCTAATACCTGGTTCTATTATCATGCTTGTAACATCAGAAGGACCTATATCCTCTTCTAAGAACCTCTTAAGCATATCATCGATACTCATTTTTATATCTATTTTGCTTTTAGCCCCATCGTTACTATTTATTGTTTATGTAACCCTTAATGCATACTTACCCTTCTGTGTTATGTTAAGCATCTTTGCTATCTGTGACTCCTCAGCATTAACTATCAACACAAAACCATACCAATCTGCTGATAGGTCAGTTGATTTGCATACAGGGCATACCTTGCCTGTTGTTATTGCTTTGCACTTTCTACATGCCAACTCCTTCATGGTAACCACTACAACTCAGTTTACTTGTTTACCTGCTTACCCTTCACCTTCTCCTTCATCTTGCTCTCATCCTCAGCCTCTGTACTCTTCTGAGTAGCCTTCTTCACCTCTTCCTTTATCCACTCCTCTGCACCTAAGAATGGTTGTCTACAGGTTACACCTATCTTACCCATAGTTCCGCCCTTGAGACTAACAGCGGTTATCCTAACCCTAACAGTCGAGCCTATCTTGAGTACTTTACCACTCTTGCTACCAGTTATCATACCTTGCTTAACATCAACGTTAAGGAAGTCATCTGTTATCTGTGATAAGTGTAATAGAGCATCCATTGGGCCTATCCTAACGAATGCACCGAACTCAGTTATCTCTACAACCTCACCCTCTACTATCTCTTGTATGTTAGGATAGAAGGTTAATGCCTTGAATGTTGTCCTATGGTATGTAGACCCATCTCCATGAACTATCTTGCCTACTCTACTAACATCTGCATCTATTATCATTATAACGTATCCGAGCTCTGTGCTCATCATGCTCTCATATTTCTCTTTTAGTATTGCTAGTGCAGCGCTCTTTAGATCTGTATCGAATCTATTCGGTGGTATCCTAACCACATCCGACATCTCTACAATAGCAAACATGATAGAATGCTTGCTAATGAATACTTTATGAACCTTTTGATTTTATACCTTATAATCAATTATTATTTTATCATCTGCTGTGGTATAGGAAGCAACTAACATAGTGATTCTTTTTAACCTCTTGAATAGGGGGTTCCTGTAAGCATTTATCCATTGCGTATGGGCATCTAGCATAGAACCTGCATCCATTGATAAATGCTTCATTATCTGTAACAGGCTTTATTCTAATCGCCTTCTCTGCGAATCTCTTGCTAGGCTCAGGCTCTGGCACGGCATCTATCAATGCCTGTGTGTAAGGATGTAATGGTTCACTTAGCACATCATCTATCTTACCCATCTCAACTATCTTGCCCTTGTAGAGTATAGCTATATCATCACCAAAATACCTTGCTGTTGAGAGATCATGAGTGATGTAAAGGTATGTTATATTATACTTGCTCTTTAGGTTACTCATAAGCTCTAGTATCTCTGCCCTGACTGACATATCAAGCATAGATACAGGCTCATCTGCAACTATGAACTTTGGTTTCAATACCAATGCCCTAGCAATTGCAACTCTTTGTCTCTGCCCTCCAGAGAGCATGTGAGGATATCTGTATGCTATCTCTTCAACAGGTTCAAGCCTAACCTCTTGTAATGCCTTAAATACCATCTCCTCCCTTTCTCTCCTATCCTTAACACCATGAACCTCTAAAGGTTCACTAACTATTGATAATATATTCATACTAGGGTTAAGTGATGAGTAAGGGTCTTGGTGTATCATCTGTGCACTTCTCCTGAACCACTTAATCTCATCTTTGTTGAGCCTTAGAACATCTTTACCATAGAATACTATGCTACCTTCATCAGGTTCTATTGCTCTAAGTATAAGCCTTGCTATAGTACTCTTGCCAGAGCCTGACTCTCCTGCTAGCACGAATGTTGTCCCTTGCTTTATGTTAAAGCTTACATAATCCACTGCCCTTACTATACTATTACTGCCATAAGCATAATCATGCTCTCTGCCTTTAATTAACTCTAGCAGTGATCTCTTAACCTTAAAGTACTTCCTTAGTCCTTTAACCTCTAGCAGGTTAATATTTGAGTTATAACTAGTGCTTTGTGTATAACCAGCATTTGACATAACCATCACCAATGTTAACATCAGGGGGTTCCTGTAAGCATTTATCCATTGCGTATGGGCATCTAGCATAGAACCTGCATCCCTTAGGATAATCCAATGGATTAGGAGGATCGCCTTTTATATATGATAGCCTCTTCTCACCTTTAAGCCTAGGTATAGAGTTTATAAGTGCTTGTGTGTATGGATGCTTGGGTTCCTTGTATATATCATCTGAAGAGTTAAACTCAACCACTTGTCCAGCATACATTATTGCTACCTTATCAACAACCTCTGCTACTATAGCAAGATCATGTGTAATAAGCATGATCATCAACCCATCCTTCTTTAGCCTCTTAAGCATGTTTATTATCTGTGCTTGCATTAAGACATCAAGTGCCGTTGTAGGTTCATCAGCTATAAGTAGAGATGGTTTCAATAGCAAAGCCATAGCAATAACAACCCTCTGCTTCATTCCTCCAGAGAGCTCATGTGGATAACGCTTTAATACACTCTCATCTAGCCCTACTTGCTTTAATGCTTCAGCCATCAAGTTAAATCTATATGAACCGTTATCGTTAGAGGATGATCTTAATGTTGTTGATGATGAACATACTTCATTATTATTATAATAATGATTATTTAAGTGATATCTTAAGACCTCATACATCTGATCCTCTATTCTATAAACTGGATCTAGAGAATTCATTGCATACTGAAATACCATAGATACCTTCTTCCATCTTACATTCTTATTAAAATCATGCTCATCCATATTTAATATATCTAAACCATCAAGTATTACCTCTCCTCCAACTATCCTGCCTGGTGGTTTAAGCATCCTCATTATTGCATAGCCTAATGTACTCTTACCAGAGCCTGATTCACCAACTACTCCTATAGACTCATTCGTAGTAAGGTTAACCCTATCTACAGCTCTAACTACACCCTTGCTTGTGAAGTAGTAAGCCTTCAATTCTTTGATCTCTAATCTATACCTATATCTATCCTTCATATATCAAATTAGATTTGTATGCATTCAACCTTTAAAGGTTGTTACAGATTAATTAATACTATTAAATTTGAATCCTGATTTATTTTAATAACGTACCATGCTCATCTACCCTTCCAACAAGCCTTAGTAATGCATCCTCAAGTGATGGATTCTTGAAATAGAACTCATAACCATTGTTTACTGCAATCTCAATAATACTCTTAATTATGCTACTGCTATTATTATTATTATTAACATACACAAGTAGATCGTTACCAGATGTAACTATGTTTGAGGTTACCTCTCTCTTGATCCTCTCAATAAGGTTGTAACCATTCCTTATGACTATCTTCTTAGTACTGCTACCAAACCTATCTATTATCTCTCTTGTGCTCCCTAGTGCAATTATACTACCTTTGTTTATAACTGCTACCTCATCTGCAAGATACTCAACCTCATCCATGTAATGGGATGTGAGTATTATGGTCTTACCTTCACTCTTAAGCGATCTTATCATCTCCCATACCTGTCTTCTTGCTGCTGGGTCCAATCCAGTTGTAGGTTCATCTAGGAAGAGCAGTTTAGGATCATTAACTATCGATGCTGCCAACCCTAATCTTTGTTTTAAGCCACCAGAGAGCTTCTCAAACCTAAGATCTGCATAATCCTTTAGGTCAAATCTTACTAATAACTCATCTATGCTAACATGCTTATCATACATCTTAGCAAAGAGCTCTAGGTTTTCTTTAACAGTTAACTTATCCAATGCCTTGAAATCCTGAGGCATGAGCCCTATATGCTTCTTCACTTGCTTCTCCTCACTTCTATCTCCTAATCTATAGCCTAGTATGCTAACCCTTCCTGAGGTTAATGGTCTTAAACATGCTAAGATCTCTACTATAGTGGTTTTACCAGCTCCGTTTGGTCCTAGTAATGCAAACACTGTGCCTCTCTTAACATTAAAAGATACATTATTAACCACTCTAGTATTAGAATAACTCTTAACAAGGTTCTCTACTTCTATAGCATACATACATTCTGTAACATAATATAAGGTGATATTAAGATAACAGTAGCCTTTAATAACATACACTATTAACTCTCTTGCATGGAGAGGACACACTATACAGAGAATGTAGATGAGTCACTTGTAGGCAAAGAGGTCACCATAGCAGGATGGATAGAGGATATGAGGGAATTAGGCGCAATAACATTCCTTACAGTTAGGGATGTAACATCTAGCATACAAGTAATAGCAAAACCAGAACTGCTAATACATAATGGCATAAAGATAACTAGGCAGAGTGCGGTATCTGTAACTGGTATAGTTCAAAGGAGTAGATCGAAGAACTACCCATTTGAGATAAATGCTAAGAGCCTTAAGGTATTCTCATTAGCAAAGCATCCATTGCCTATAGATCCTACAGGTAGAGTTAAGGCATCCTTGGACGCTAGGTTAGATGCTAGGGCACTGGATCTTAGGAATCCACGCATTGCAGCAATATTCAAGTTAAGGCACCATGTACTACAGTGTATAAGGAGTACTCTAGTAAGCAAAGGGTTCATAGAGGTTAATACACCAAAGATAATAGGCAGCGCAAGTGAAGGTGGTGCAAATCTATTCAAGTTAAGTTACTTCGATAGACAAGCATACCTTGCCCAGAGTCCACAGTTGTACAAGGAACAGTTGACTCTAGCATTGGATAAGGTATTCGAGATTGCACACTACTATAGAGCAGAGAAGTCTCATACAACAAGGCACTTGAATGAGTTCGTTAGTGTTGATATAGAAGCAGCTTATATGGATGCTGATGATGTCATGAGCATAGCTGAGGATCTTGTAATAGATGTTATAAGTTATGTTAAGAAAAGGTGTAGTAAAGAGTTGGAGTTGGTAAACAACACTAACATAAATGTACCTAGTAAGCCATTCCCAAGGATAACATATGAGCATGTTATAGATATTCTAAAGAGAGATCATGGAATAGATATAGAGTTTGGGGATGATCTAAGTGATCATGTACTAAAGTTGCTAGGTGAGAAGTTTAAAGGATTCTACTTCATAGTAGATTGGCCATTGAGACTTAAACCATTCTATATACATGAGAAGGATGAGAGGTTATCATACTCATTCGATCTACAGTATGGTGCATTAGAGCTTGCATCAGGGGGTAAGAGGTTACATGACGCCAATAAATTAAGAGCAAGAATTATAGAGCAAGGGTTAAATGTAGAAGAGTTTAAGGATCACCTTAAAGTATTCGACTATGGTATGCCTCCTCATGCAGGTTGGGGGTTGGGACTAGATAGATTCATGACAGTGATATGTAACGTTAACAATGTTAGAGAGGTTGTTCTGTATCCTAGAGATACAGATAGATTATCTCCATAATAATAATGATTAACTATAAAGATAAAAATTAACTAATATAACATTCCAGATTGATGGTTCAATAATAAGTTAGAGAAAGAAGATGAGATAATTTAATAGATAAACTTATTACTTTATTCCTTCCTTATGAATAGGAGGTAACGATGCACTTCAACGATAGATACACTTTTTCTGGTAAAGATATTCCTTATGCAAAGGTATCAAAAGATATGAGTATAGAAGATCTTATAGAATTATATGCATCTGCAGGTTATAATGCTAGAAGGTTAGGGGAGGCAGCAGAGTTATTCTACAAGATGATCGATGATGATGCTACTATATGCCTAACTATAGCAGGAGCAATGACACCAATAGGTTATGGTGGTTTGGTTAAAGAACTCATAGAGTATGGATTCGTTGACTGGATAATTGCTACCGGTGCCAATATTTATCATGATGCACATTTTGCATTCAAGTTACCAGTTAAGCAAGGGCACTTTGATGTTGATGATGATCTCTTACATAAGAAGAATATAGTAAGGATATACGATGTTTACATTAAAGAGGATGATACATTACAAAAGCAGGATAAGATAATAATGGAAGTGGTTGAAGATGCAATTGATAACAAAAACAATGATTACACTGATTTCAATCCTATGAGTTTTACAACAGCAGAGTTCTCTAACATGCTAGGCAAGTACATATATGAGAAGGCAGATAGGGAGCACTCGTTCTTAGCAAGCGCATATGCTTATAATGTTCCAGTTTATATATCAACATTCAAAGATTCTTCATTGGCATTGGATCTCATACCTTTAAGGTTAAATGGTAGAATGTTCTTGGTCGATTCTATAAGGGAGATAATTGAGCAAGCAGCAATAGTGTACAACTCAAATAAGAATGGTGCCCTAGAGATAGGCGGAGGAGTGCCAAAGAATACTGCACAACAGACAGGGCCAGCATTAGATCAGATACTCCATCTAAATCATGGAGGATTGGATTACATAATACAGCTAACTGATGCAAGACCAGATACAGGAGGCTTGTCTGGAGCAACCCTACAAGAAGGTAAGAGCTGGGGTAAGGTGAAAACATCACACGTTAACTTGGTAACTGTTTATGCAGATGCAAGTATAACATTCCCATTACTCTGCCTATATGTCATATCTAAACATGAACCTAGGAAGAGTAAGAGATTGTACTTGAAGCGTAAGGAGTACTATGAGAAGATAAAGTCTATATATGAGTATAAGGTTGTTAATAAGTAACAAGTGTATCGATAGCATAACAACAAGATATATTTATATGTAGATGGTGATAACAATGGGTTACATAGATCTCTTTACAAATAAACCATTATCCGTATCATCATTAAGTGATAGGAATTTAAATTATACAATTAACAATAACCATGATAATGCTGATGCATATATAATTGGTGTTCCCTTTGATTCAACTACATCCTATAGACCAGGTGCTAGGTTTGGCCCAAATGCAATAAGGGAGGCATTATTGAATATAGAGTTCAACTCACTGCTTGATCATAGCAAGAGTCTAGAGTGTGTAAGAATAAGCGATGTAGGCAATATAAAGAACACAACAAAGCCAGAGGTTATGATTGATATGCTTAACAAGGTTGTTAATGAGTTGGTTAACAACAATAGACTGATAGGTATTCTAGGGGGAGAGCACCTATTAACCTTAGCAAGTTACAATGCAATTGCAGATTATTATAGTAGCAATAAGAAGGATGTAATGCTTGTAGTATTCGATGCGCATCTCGATCTAAGGGATGAGTTCAATGACTGTAAGTTAAATCATGCCACATATCTACATAGGGTAATAGAGAGTAAGGGCAATGATGGCAGCAATGTAGTTCATATAGGGGCTAGAGGATTTGCTAAGGATGAGCTCTACTATGCTAGTAATACAAGAGTTAACCTTTTAATGGCAAAGGATATACTGTTGGACTATAATACTGCTATCTCAAGATTAAAGGATATAATAGCAAGTTATGATGATGCATATATTAGCATAGATCTAGATGCAATAGACCCAGCATTCGCAAAAGGCGTTGGTACACCAGAACCATTTGGTTTAACACCTATTCAGATGCTAGAGCTGCTATCATTGCTTAAGGATAAGAGGATAAGGTGCTTTGATATAGTTGAGCTATGTCCACCATGTGATGATGGCTCAACAGCAATACTTGCAGCAAAGTTCATGCTCGAGCTTATACTCTTAAGTGTAAATAAGTGAGCTACCCC
>CAZLZM010000044.1:0-8759 GCA_964563995.1 uncultured Nitrosopumilales archaeon | reverse complement strand
AAATTCTATTAAAGATACTACCCAAGGAGCTTGGGGAATTCACGCTTGGGGAGATCACTAAAATGTGGTCTATGAACCAAGAAGCCTTGCCTTTTAAGGCGAGGTAGCTCACCAGCTTTCTTATCCTTCATTATTTTGTAGTATATTAGATTGCGCTAAACCTCTAATGTATAAGCACTGATCATATGCTACTGCTAATGCATGCCAATCATAGTCTTTGCTACTCATCTTAACATTCAACCCCCTTACTATAACTATTGGTTTAGACTCATCAGTCTCTCCCATGAGCATGTTTGCTGTAGATGCTATACAATCAGCTATGGCATGCAATGTAACCCTCATAACATTACCAAATAGGTCCTTACTACCTCTCTTATCTATAACTGGTTCAAAGCCAGATACTGCTAATGCTACCCCAGTTGTACCTATCCTAGTTGGCATCAACCTACTATCTACTATAACTATACCTACCCTCTTATTTGAATACAATAAGAACTTATCCCTTAGCATATCTGCTACTCTAAATGGATCTGAAGGATATAGTATGGCATAACCATGCATCACATTTGATCTATCTATACCTGCATTTGGTGCAAGCATACCATCTCTAATAGCAAGTATGAACCCTGGAATACCAGCAAACATACGCTCTGCCTCTCTAAGCACTAACTCACTTATTCTAGTATCCATATGATACCTCTCTGCATACGCTAAAGCATCAGATGCTGGCTTTACACCCTGTATGTTTATAATGCGCCCTTGGCTCATGGCAACGAACTTGCTTGATAATGCTATTATATCATCATCTTGAACATGCTCATTGGATTCATTGATACTATCTATTATAACCTTGAATAGATCAAATCTATCATACATAGGTTTAACCTTTATAGCTATAGCATACACTTACAATTTATAAAAAATAACGTTATTAATGGGTTACTTACAAGCATATGCTATGGTTAGCATGACAATAACAGAGAAGATACTTGCTAGAGCAGCAGGTAAGGATAGGGTTAGTGCTGGAGATGTAGTATTTGCAAAGGTTGATAAGGTTATGGTGCATGATGTCTCAGGTCCAGGGGTTATGATGGTGCTTAGAGAGCTTGAGAGGAAGGGAAGAAGCATAAAGGTATGGGATCCAGATAGGGTATGGATAGCAGAGGATCACTTTGTACCTGCAGTTGATAAGATAGCTGCTGAGAATATAGTAATGCTTGAGAGCCTAAGCAAGAGGTTTGGTATAAAGAAGCATTTTAGATATGGGATGGGGCAGTATGGTATATGCCATACACTATCACATGAAGAGGCATTGGTACTCCCTGGTGAGGTATATGTTGGTGGAGACTCACATACAAACACAACAGGAGCATTAGGGTGCTTTGCAACAGGTATGGGGCATACAGATATAGCATATGTTCTTATGCATGGGAGGATATGGTTCAAGGTACCAGAGACGCTACTCTTCAAGTTAGAAGGCAGGATACCAGAGTACATAATGGCTAAAGATATAATACTTAAGATAATAGGAGATAATGGAACAGATGTAGCTAACTATAAAGCAATGCAGTTCTCTGGCTCTGCTGTTAAAGAGATGCAAATGGATGAGAGGTTCACATTAACTAACATGACAACTGAGGCAGGGGCAAAGAATGGTATAATAGAGCCTGATGAGAAGACTGTAGCATACATTAGAGAGAGAACAGATGCACCATTCAAGGCAATAAAGGGTGATGAAGATGCAGAGTACGAAGAGGTATTTACCTATGAGGTTGATAGATTAGAGCCTATAGTAGCAAAACCATACTCACCAGCGAATATAGCATATGCAAGAGAATTAAGTAGTGTAGAGATAGATAAGGCATACATAGGCTCATGTACAGGAGCAAAGTATACAGATCTACTAGAGGCAGCAAAGATACTAAAGGGTAAGAGATCAAAGGTTAGACTTGAGGTTCTCCCAGCATCGCAGAGTATATATATGAAGGCATTAAAGGAAGGTTTAATAAATATATTCCTTGAGGCAGGTGCGGTTATAGGTCCCCCTACGTGTGGTGCATGTTGTGGAGCACATATGGGTGTATTAGCAAAGGATGAGGTATGTATAAGTACTACAAACAGGAACTTCCCAGGCAGAATGGGCCATGTTGAGTCAAAGACCTATCTAGCATCACCAAAGGTTGTTGCAGCATCAGCAATAACAGGTAAGATAACAGACCCAAGAGATATAAACAACTTATGCTAATGGGGATGATACATATGATACTTAGAGGGAGAGTTCATAAATACGCTAAAGATAACATAGATACCGATGTTATAATCCCAGGTCCATATCTAAAGATAATGGACCCTAATGAATTGGCTAAGCATGCGATGGAAGGCTTAGATAGAGAGTTTGTTAAGAAGGTAAGAAAAGGGGATTTTATACTTGCTGGAAGTAACTTTGGGTGTGGTTCAAGTAGGGAGCATGCGCCTATAGCATTAAGTTATGCTGGTATAAGGGCAGTGCTAGCATTATCATTTGCTAGGATATTCTATAGGAATGCTGTTGATGGTGCATACCTACTACCTATAGAGGTAGATGAGAAGGCGTACAATGAGATAAACGATGGGGATGAGTTAGAGATAGATATAGATAGCAATACAATCAAGGATATCAGCACTAACAAGGTATATAGTATGAAACCGTTCCCTCCTCTAATCAAGGAGATAATCAATGCTGGAGGATTATTTAATTACACACTAAGAGACTAAATTTGATCCAATAATAATTCTGTTAATATAATAGTATCTTACTTTTATTAATTAAAAAGATTATTAATATGCTAAATGTTTATTATATTATGGGTGACTATAATAATAATAAGGAGAGGGAGTATATACACACTGTAACCAAACTCGGCACTATATCCATACCAATACCTTTAAGGCGTAAGTATGGGATAACCAAAGGCTCAAAGATCAAGTTCATAGATAGCAGTGAAGGTATAAGACTTATACCCTTAGTCTCACTACGCAATATGTTTGGTATAGATAGAAGCAATCCTACTGTTATAAGAAAGATACTATCTGAAATAATAGAAGGTAGAAAGAACACAATATAAACATCAGTATTTGGGGGTTATGTATGTATACTAGCAACCAAGCAAAGAGTATAGGGAAGGCTTATGTTATAGACTCTACTGTTATACTACTATACTTCTTAGGTAACAAAAAGGCTTCAGAGGTTATAGACTCCATACTAGATGAGCATGCAATAGGTTATATGCTTGAGCCTTGTGTAGCAGAGTTGTTCCAGAAGTTAACACAATATCTAGGCTATACAGTTGCTAGCAGTAGACTTGAGGCTATAAAGAACTCAAATATAAGACTCATAAACATAGACTTTGATCTTATAAAGGATGCTGGTAGGATAAAGGCCATGAATCCAAGTATACCAATGCTCTATGCTTACATGATAGCATTAGCAAAGAGATTCAATGCAGTTATAGTTACTGCAGATAAGAACATTAGAACAGATGAGTGTATAGTAAAATATGTAGATAATGAAGAGGAGATACCTTAGCCCCATAATAAAAAGAAGAGCGAGTTAAATAATGAAATACAAATAATAAAATATGAATATATAATTACTTGTTAACGCATACTCTCATTCTCCATCTCTTCGAATCTTTCTATCCTTGCCTTACCTCTCTTCATCACTGCAAATATAATTATTATTACAGTAACCCATATAGCACTCATTATTACATTCTGGAAACTAACATATACATAAGGTATAGCCTCCTCTATATTCCTCTCCAGCATTGCCAATTCTGCTCTAACATCACCTATACCGGTATTGAAAGCCTCTGAGTCCTTGGTTGTAAGAGAGAGTACTCTTAACCTCTCCTTTATACCATCTATACTCTTATGCATAAGTGCAAAGTCAGTCTTTGCTGTTGGGAATGCCCATACAGGGTTACCTTGCTCTGGTATCAATGCCTCCACACTTACAACATAGTCTAGCATCTCAGTAGGCGATGGAGATGTTATAGCAACACGTAGATAACCTCTAGCCTTCTCCAACGGGTATACTGTAGATGCGTAGCCTATGTAAGCCATAACTACACCAAAGATAAGCAGGGCAAGTATACCGCCAAGAACAACCCTGTATCTATTCATGCTAACCTCTGCTTTATCTAATGCAACTTGCTTATTAACTTTAACACAAATCCCATTCATGAACTCATCCTTCCTTTTATCATTCTTATCATCTTTGTCGCTTCTCTTATCTATGTTTATTGAGTGGGCTATGCTGAGTGCTGCTATGTATAGGAACCCAGATGCTTGTATGGCGAGTATAGGTGCAAATACAGCATTACCATTGAATATGGATATAAATATGCCTAATATACCATAAGCAGCAAAGAATATCTCCAGCAGGGTTGTCTTTGTGAATGGTAGTACATAATCCTTGCCCCTCCAATCCTCTCCCTTCTTTGTTATTCCAAACTTTGGTGTTCTATGAAATACAGATCTGCTGCCTAATAGTGCATCGAATACTGCTATAGTATTGCTTACAGATATCCCTGTAAAGAATAGCGTAAGAAAGAAGTATGACTTTATCCTTGATAATACTCTACCAGGGAATAGTCTGTTTATTATATAAATGTAGAATGCAGGACCAAATATAATGTACATTAACAATGGGGATATAGGGGATGTTGAGACAGGGTATATGTTGTAATTCACTGCTATAAGCAATGGCAAGAGCAGGTATTGTATCAATAGCAAGGGATGCACTACATGCCTAGTAAGTTGTATAAACGCTTGGATCTTAGTATCTAATGACAGGTTCTTGCTTAAGAGTATCTTATCAAGGAGTTTTAATGCACACTGTATTGAACCCTTTGCCCATCTATACTGTTGCCTCTTTGCAGCATTTATCTGCACTGGTAACTCAGCGTCAACTACAACATCATCAAGGAATATACACTTCCAGCCTCTCATCTGTGCTCTATAGCTTAGATCAAGATCCTCAACTAGTGTGCCTACATGCCACCCCCCACTATCCTCTATGCATCTCTTCCTCCATACACCAGCTGTGCCATTAAAGTTCATGAATATATGGGTTAGGCTCTTAGCCCTCTGCTCTACAATGAAATGGAAGTCTAAGCTTAATGCTTGTGCTTGAGTAAGCGTTGAGTAATCCTCATTCACATGCCCCCATCTACACTGCACTAGCCCTATACGCTCATCGGTAAAGTAAGGCATAACACTCTTAAGGAACCATGGTGGAGGTATGAAGTCAGCATCGAATATGGCTATGAACTCACCTTTTGCTACCTTCAATCCTTCCTTCAAGGCACCTGCCTTGTAACCCTTTCTATTGTTACGGGTTATATGCACTATATCATAACCCTTTGATCTGTAATACTCTACTATCTCTCTGCATATCTCTCTAGTCTCATCTATTGAGTCATCTAACACTTGTATCTCTAACCTATCCTTTGGATAATCTATATTACATACTGCGTTTATAAGCCTTTTAACCACATACTTCTCATTATATATTGGCAATTGTATAGTAACCTTAGGGTAATCACCCTGCTGATAGTATGACAACGCTATAGCCTTGCCTCCTTTCCCAGAAGTGTTTTTTGCTAATACCCTTACAATCCTCTCATTGTTCTTATTCTTTAACGAGAGGAAGAAGAGGTAATAAAAGTTAAAACCATAAATGCTCATCATCCATGATACCATTACAAATACCATGAACATTATATACTCTATCACGCTTACCCTAATGTCTGTTAGGAATATAAGCAATACTTGTATACTAAGTTAGTAAAAGTATAATACAATATGAAATGGTATTAAATAAATTTATTAAAAACATAAATAAAATATTCTTATTTAGCCTTTTTTAGTTATCTTTATAGCCATTGGAGGACAGACAGTCTCACATGCAAAACAGAATATACAATCAGCCTCCCTTGCAGGATCAGCCTTCTTCTCAGATGCTGGATGTCCAGGTGTCTCGAACCATTCATAAACATTTACTGGACATGCCTCTATACAAGCACCGTCTGCAACACATATATCAAAATCTACAGCAACATAAGTACCATGGATACCTAATAGTTGAGGAGGATTGACCGGACCCCATACTGCATGGCTTAAGTGCTCTCCTACTACCTGCCTATTGTTCCTAAAGTTTGGATCTATACCCTTACCAGTGTGAGCTGCTGCGGTTGGCTTTGCTGCAGTAGCAGCAGTAGTAGTTACTGCTGTTGCTACATTTGTCTGTGCTTGAGGTACCTGTTGTGTCTGTTGTTTAGACTGCTGTGTTTGCTGCTGTTGTTGCGGTACCTGTTGAACCTGCTGCTGAGCAACAACCTGCTGTACCCTTACAATCTCTCTTGCTAGAGGTGTTAAACCTTCAAGCCTCTTTCTTGCTGTACTCTCATCCATCTTATACTTGCTTACCCAATATTTGACTAGTTTATCACCTATTATAGTATTCCTTAGTATTGTATCTATTACCATCTTTGCATAGTTATCAGCCTTTATTCTATAGTTCTTAACCCAATACGCATCAGGGAAGTAATCAATGGGTTTTATCTGATATATTATATCTATAACCTCACCAGTAACTATCTCTACAGTAACCTCTAATTCTACTTCTTTCCACTCCTCAGGCTTGGTTGATGTAACATCCTGCTCCTTCCATTTATAAGTAACATATATCCTATCAGCATATGTATCAACCTTGAATATACTGCTTAATGCATTTACAACGCTATTTACCTCTTCTTTGCTAGTTAACTCAACTGGAAGTCTATACAACCCATACTTGTAGCCATGTAAAGGATACACGCCTCTCTTTGTAGTCTCTGATAACACTGCATACACTTTATCCTCTAGCAGTGAAGACATAGAGTATATTTAATGCTCTTACCTAAAAACTTTTATTTTATAAAATTTAATTTAGGCAAGAAAATTTATATAAATCAAACTTATTTAGATTAGGTATGAGAAGAAGAGCACTAGGCTTATTCGGTCCAGCAACTGTAGTTAGTGTGGCATACATGGATCCTGGGAACTTTGGTAGCAATATATCCTCTGGTTCTATCTATGGCTTAGATCTACTCTGGGTAGTATGGGTATCAAGCATCATAGCAATGTTACTACAGTACCTCTCTGGCAAGTTAGGTATACTTACTGGTAGATCCCCAGTTGATCTAACTTTAGAAAGGCTTAACAACCATGGTATGATAGGAAGAGTGCTCAATAGGCTCTATACAATACCTTTATTTGCAGTTGTTATAGCAACTGATATGGCAGAGTTCCTAGGCATAGCCCTAGGCTTGCATCTACTTACAGGTATACCTTTGCTACTTGCTGCATTGCTTGCTGTGGTTGATATACTCATACTATTTGTCTTAACTGATGGAAAGGGTAAGTTCGAGATGCTTATTGGTTCCCTAGTTGTTGTGATAGGCTTCAGTTATGTTATACAACTATCTATAATTGCTCCAGACCCAAATACTATACTTAAGAAGAGTTTTACACCAACTCTAGATGATAATAAGCAGGTTATGCTAGCAGCAAGTATACTTGGCGCAACTGTTATGCCTCATGCACTCATGCTACATGGATACCTTACTGCAGATAGATGGAATGGGGTAAAGGAGAAGATAAAGAGGCATATAAAGGAGACTATAATATACCTAAGTATAGCAGCTCTGATAAATGCATCATTGCAGGTAGCAGCATATGGAGCGTTCTATAGTAGGGGTATAGAGATTACAGATATAGATGAGGCTTATCATACTCTCAAACCTTTATATGGTATATTTGCAGCAAATGCATTTGGTATTGCCTTGCTGGCATCTGGTATATCCTCAAGTTTAGTTAGCGTTGTTGCTGGACAAAGAGTTATTGAGAGTATAAGAGGTAAGAGGATAGAGCAGTGGAAGGTTAGACTCTCGGTAAGGTTAGTTAATATGATACCTTTGCTTATAGCATTGCTAGTTGGTGTAAAGGCAATAGATATACTAGTATATTCTCAAGTAGTACTATCATTGATGCTACCTTTCATAGCTGTACCTCTAGTAGTACTTGCATCAAATATTGGTCTAATAAATACTCATACAAAGGTTGCAAGTATTATAGCAGTGATTTTCATAGTAGTACTTAATATAATGCTTATAGTATTTGATTCAATAATACACTAGTTTATTTATAGGAACGAAAACCTCGCCTTTTAAGGCGGGGATAATACTATACAAATAGACTTAAATACTATATAAGTAATAAATAATAATAATGCAAGTATTAAACTACAAGTATAGGCTATATCCTAATAAATTGTATGAGCAAAGATTAGAGTCTAATCTAAGTATGTAGGTTACTTTATAACCACTTCATAGAAGAAGGATATAGCAATGAGTATGAGATGAACATGCTTATTACTGAGTTAAAAGAGGTGTATCCTGAACTTAATAATTACTATTCTAAGATGCTCCAAATGGTTAGTAAGCATGTCTCTAGCATATATAAAGCATTAAAGACATTAAAGAAGAATGGGTATAAAGTTGGAAAGCCTAAACGAAAAGAGAAAGGGGAGTATAACTCCTTTACTTATAATCAATCAGGATTTAAGATAGTTAATAAGGATAACAAGTATTATCTATGGTTATCAAAGATAGGCTATATCAAAATAAGGCTACATAGACCTGCTGTAGGAAATATAAAACAAGTAACAATAAAGA
>CAZLZM010000043.1:6391-8783 GCA_964563995.1 uncultured Nitrosopumilales archaeon | reverse complement strand
TAGTATCTAAGCTCCTTTATGTATCTACACTCTCCATACTTGCATATAGGATATTCAAGGTTCTATTTAACTCAGCTTGCTATAACAGTATCTTCTCTATAATTCTGTATTAGTAATCCTCATATGCTTGATCTATAACTATTATAACTGCACCTACTTTACTCTTTAATACTTTTATAGTTATATTATTACCAAAGAGCATATCGTCTGATATATCTTCTATACCAATGTAGATCCATCACTCCTTAACTTGATTATCTATGTAGGATTTAACTGCACTGCTAGACTCCACAATATCTCCATTATTATCATATAACCAGCCTAAGAGACCCTAAGAAGATTAGGGTTATCATAAAGAACCCTCTCTATGGCATCTATATGCTTTGTAAAACTCTGAAGCTTATACCCTCTGCTGGATAATATGAAGATTATTAGGTTACTAGTTAAAGCAGCCTAGTATTATTGTTGCTATTAGCATTTGGTGTTATCTTCATATCCGTATCTATTGCTATTACATTAATAGCATATAACAGATCTATCGCTAAAGTCATCTACTACAGCTAAAATATCACATTACTCTTCATGCTATATCACCATATTTAATACTGCATCAGAATCTATATATAACCTGTATTCTAGTTGCTAGCAACTCTGCTATAACAGGTCAAATATTGGAAGTATTAGTCAAGACTATCTGGTGAGAGATTGTCTATTCTTCCATCTAGTTCGCATGTTGTATCACCTAACACCAGTACACTGTAAATACAGTTCACTCTGCTAATTCAAGCGGTGTAGAAAGTACTATTGTAGTTTACTGACTGTGTATATGCATTACAGAAGAGTGAAATGCTTAATGCGGTGCAGTTAGTGCAACTTGTACAAACAATGTACTTGAAGTGCTAAAATAAATGATATAGAGGCTTTTCTAATAGATGTTAAAGTGTATGCATAATGCATTACAATGCCTATATTAATATAAATAGAGATGTGGTAGTAAGCGGATGATTTTATTTTATATGGCAGCCTTTTAAATAAGCCTCAAGATTTACGTTAAACCACATTACAATATATCAAGATGCTCCGGGCGGGATTTGAACCCGCGATCAGCGGCTCGAGAGGCCGCTATGCTTAACCGGGCTACACCACCGGAGCGTGTTATTAATTGCGGATCATGAGCAATTTAAAATTATCTTAATATTATGAATATAACTATATATGCAAGTAATGTATTAGACTTGGCTTATACCTGTACTAATTATTATGTAGTAGTTAGTGTAAATGTATTATTTATTATAATTAACTAACTATTTTGATTAATTGTGTCATATTTTTTACTATTAACCCTTTTACTCTCTACATGCGTTATTAAGAAAAGGTATCCTGCAAGCCATGGTAAGAACATTATCTCACCAGCAACAGAATGAAATGACTCAAATGAGTTAACATCTGCACTAACCAATAATACATATAAGGACAATGCTAGTATCCTTAGAGTGTTAACGAATACAGTTCCTAGAACACCAATACCAAAGTAAAGTACCTTCCTTCTAGCATTTATATTCATCTTAAGCAAGAATGCAAGCATAACAAGGGAGTATATTATTATGCTATGCACGCCAGCAGATGGCCAGAATACCTGTAAGGCCATTGAGCCTTTATGTCCATTAAGTATTATCATATTACTTATAGTATATACACTGCCTATATCTACAAACCTATCGATTGTATTTATTATTAATGCATCGAACTGTAGTAGATATGGTACAATGAACTGTAATGGTCCTAAGGTATTGTATGGGAAGAATGCATCGAGTGAGAGTATTATTGCACTTCCTAGCAGGTATATTGGGCTTGCTGGTGCAACTCGTATCCATCTCTTACCATATGCTAATGCAAGTATAGCAATATTGAATAGGCCCATTGCTATATAATCCCATAGCCATATCCAACTATCTACAAGCCTAACTTTGTAGATACTTGCTAAGTCTCTTATAACTTCTCTGTATCCATTCTCAACAGAAGCAAAGTATGCTAATATTATTACTGTACATGCTATCATTGCGTATAACCTTGCTTTGCTTATGGTAAGCCTTATACCAACTATCTCCGCTATCATGAATGCTGCTGCAAATAGGAACCCTCCTCTTCCTTCATTCCAACTCATTCTGTATGTATCAGATGCGACTGCTAGTGTGTATACTATTGGGGAGAGCAAAATTATGATTATTATAATATAACTATTATTATCACTTCTTGGCTTACCTTCTCTCTTAACGTTACTCTTATTCTCTTTTTCCATCACCGCTCTGTTTTTACTCTATACTAGCCCATCTTTAAACCTTGATTATGAATTATTAATGATAGTATCAAGGACAGTTATTTATGTCATATA
>CAZLZM010000043.1:0-6291 GCA_964563995.1 uncultured Nitrosopumilales archaeon | reverse complement strand
TCTATTTACTTAATAAATGTTACTCATAACATACTCCTTCATCTTCTACCGAACTGACACTTAACATTGCTCTTAATTACTCTCTAGCTAACCATACTCCTATTGGTACATTAAACCCTGGGTATATCGCTATAAGTGTCAAGACCTTGCCTTATCTATTCATGCATTTAAGGTACTCACAAGCAGCAAGCCTTAGTGAGTAGTAGTAGCATTACCCAACTATAGCATAATGCTTTAAACCATTATAACCTTCATGATCACTAATCATCCCCACATTTGCATGAATATTCAATAGGGATTTGGATACAACCTCTATTCACTCAAAACCCCATTGAACTAGGAACTATTATTGCATAATTTATTAGATATTCTCCTCTTACATACGCTTGCCTTGAACATTAACCATACAGTTGGTTTGTACACTCGGAAACCTGCCTCTTCTCAGGTTGTTAAACCATCTTTGTAGATTGAGAGTGCCTCACTATAGCAGTCCTCAGCAATCTTTGAAGGTAGATCAAACTCTCTTAATTTCAACTCATCGTATATTTGCCCTAATATTCCAATACTCATTTGGGTTTGTACGTTCTACTTCGATCAGAATAAGACTAAACGAAGGGCTTTTACGTAGTTATTAGCAAGGGCTAGGAGAGGATCGGATAAAGGATCTTCATCGAAACTGTAGCTCTGATAGCATTAACTCTCCTAGCCATCAGAGAAATTTAGAAAAACTGCTTAGATATAAAGAGCTTTCCATATCTGCCTCAAAGAGGCGAGGCTTTTCGTCCCTTACCCACTCTTTTGTAATTCTATATCCTATGATCAACCCTTATATTAAAGGTCTAACCCCAATCTACTGATGGATCAAATGGTAGCATGCTATTAGCTCATACTAGCATCTTATTTACTCTTGATATATGCATTCTAGCCTTTACTGGCTTACTTCTATTACAATCTCGTATAGCCGTTATTATATTATTATCTGAATAAGATGTGTGATTTGTATTAACAGTACCTTGTCTCTTACCAAAGTTAATCTAAACCTTAGTATACCTTTGATGTTTACACCATCCACTCCTATGGCTTATGTAGCATGCTTACCTCATGCTCATCTATTGATATGGAAGGTATCATGGAACCTATGCATATCTGGGGGATAACATATTCTACCTACGAATATAGAGGGAGATTGATACCTACATGCTTTTTATATCTAGTGGTTTAACATTCACATGATTTACAAGTATAGGACAGTATGTTAACCCACATAGATACCTTCCCTCTATGCATAGAGATAGATTATATTAATAACTTTTTAATTGATATTAGTATGTTTACGATCATACTCATCTCTGATTGCTGCTAACACCTCGCTCTTCAGTGCCTCTACTATCTCATGTGTATACTTGCTTAGATTAGTATCCTCTATAAGCCTAGGCCTTCTATAGTCTATCCTTATCTCCCTCTTCACCCTAGCGGGTCTGTAGGTGAATACTATAACCCTATCAGCAAGGCATACAGACTCTGCTATGTTATGGGTAACAAATACTATAGTCTTCTTTGTCTTCTGCCATAGTAGTTGAAGCTCAACTAGTAATAGATCCCTTGTTTGAGCATCTAATGCAGCAAAGGGCTCGTCCATGAGTAGCACCTCTGGGTCCATGACAAGGGATCTTGCTATAGCTACTCTTTGCTTCATACCACCAGAGAGTTGGTGTACATAATAGTTAGCAAATTTATCAAGATGCATTAACTGTAAGTAGTGCATGGATAGCTCTCTCCTCTTTGCCTTATCTACTCCAGCTACCTTTAAACCAAACTCAACATTCTCTATAACTGTTAACCATGGGAACAATGCACCCTCTTGGAATATCATTATCCTATCTGGACCAGTATCTATTATAGGCTTATTATCAAGTAGAATCTCCCCCTCATCTGGCTTATCTAATCCTGCTATTATATTTAGAAGTGTTGTCTTACCACAACCAGAAGGACCTACCAAGCATACAAACTCACCATCGTTTATATCTAAACTTATATTAGAAAGGGTCTTTACTACACCATTAGTATGATTGTAAGTTTTACTTACATTCTTTATCGTTAACTTAGCCATCTAGTAACTCTCTTAGGAGTACCATATTTAAATTTTAAATAATTCCTCTTTAAAACTATTTATTTACTTAAATTATTATTAATTATTACTTAAGGGTTTATCAATCCCTCTACTTTTACCTTTGTTATAATAACCTTGAATCGAGTAACCATAGGGTAGTATGTGAATTCTATATTCCTCAATGCACTCTTTATAAATTCATTTGATAAAGATTGAGCGGCCAAATCCTTTATCCCATCTGCTACAACTTCTATAGCCTTATCTCGTTAGCATTTATCCAATCTAAGCACTTATATGAGCCTTTAGCATCTTCTCAACCAACTCTGGTCTCTCATTAATTACATCGAAGAAGTACTGTTGTAACAAATCTGCCTCCTTTCCATAGATCTTCTCATCTATAAACACCTTGCCTCCTTCATTAAGCATCCTAGTTGCCCATGGCTCAGGTACCCATGCTCCTTGTATATAGCCATTCTTAAAGAGTATCAGTAACTGAGTTCTTTGCGTTGATTATACTTATATCCCAGTTTATCTTTTAATACCAATCCATTATCAATTAGGTAAGATTTCAATGCTATGTCCTGTGTATTGCCATATTGAGGAGTACCAAATGTCTTACCATGGAGGTCACCAATGCTATTTATATATAATTAATTTACTATGAACATTGCACCATTAGCTGCTACTCCTGAAATAACTCTAACATTACAATTGCTTATGATATACGCACTCATAACAAGTACCCGGACTTATGTATACAAATACCTTGTTTGTAAGGCTAATGCAGCATCTGATCCGACCTTGAAAACCTTGTACTCCACCTTGTAACCTTTGAGCTCTTGCTTAAATATGTTATTAGCCTTATACAAGTGCTGGAGTATGAGTTATATTTGCAAAGAAGCCTATCCTAATCACATTGCTCGCATTAGCATTATTATTGTTATTGCTGTTACTGTTGTTATTGTTTATCTGTGTAATGCTAAGACTTACTGCTATTACACCAACAACTATTTAATATTTTAATAATAATGTAGTTCTTTAATAGCTACTCATGATACTATAACTCTTATAACCTTCATCCATGATAGTGCAATGGGTCTCTCGAGGCTATCCCATACGAATACCTCTATGGTATAATTGCCTCTCTTCATTGGAGTCCATGATTGGGTTACCACAGCGCCAGACTTTGCTTGCATCGATGCTGATATGTATGCTATATGCTCTACAAATCCATCGTTATCTATAACCTGAATTATGTAAACAAATCTTTGCTCTTTAGGTTGTTTATTGAACAGCTCTGATTGTATTGCTAGCCTACTTCCAATTGATAGTACCCTTATATCCTCACCGAATTGGCTGACCACCTTTGGCTCAGATATATAAACTCTCTCATTTGCTGGTATACCAGTACCATATATAGCATGAGCATCTATGAACTTCATCTCAACAGTAGTTATACCATCTGAGGAGAGTCTACTAGGTTTAGGCAGAGTATCATCTATATATCTAGCAATGATCTTATCGTTATCACTAACCTTCAATAGGTTATTCTCATGTTTCTCTACGTTTGTGATGGAGAATTTTATGAACCCTTCAAATACACCAGTATGAACATCCTTCTCATCCAATGCTATCCTTACACCAGTAGGATCTGAATCTGACCACGCATATACTATAGCCTTATCCCTTGTATACGGATCCCTATCTGCATCTGGATCGTAGAGTGTTATCTTAGCAGTATTTGTATCATAGTAGTATTCTCTATCGAACTCAAGTCTAGCTTCATTGTACCTTATCTCAGATGCATATGCTACTAAGGTATCATACACTACAACTAACCAATCATCCCTCCTTACCTCAACATCTCCTTGATAAAGCAATGGATTAGGTGTAAGTTTAACAGTTCCAATGAATACGCCGGAGTTGTTATCTGTCTCGTAGAGTGTTACATTTATTGTATTTCTACCCTTAACTGTAACTGTAACTGTATCTTTAGCATTAGGATCTATATCTTTGCTTTTATCATAAACGGTTATAGTTGCTATATCGAATGGGGTATATGCCTGTTTATCAAGTTTTATCGATGGTAGGGAATCATTTGCATATGAGATTCTAGCATAATTACCAGATCCTATTATAATTAATGTTAAAATGATATAACTGACTAATAATATTATTAGCTTTCTTCTGCTATATTTTAAATTAATCACAGATATCATCTATATGAGCTTATATGTTCAGTTAATACTTTAAAACTTTATGTCTCTAAATATTATCATTTCTTTATATCATTACCATGAATACGGGAATGAAACTCATCTATGACCTGTTTTAAACCTTCCTTGTATGTAGGATACTTGAGCTTAAACCCTGTGCTCTTTAACCTAGAATTAGAGTACTTAGCAGAGTACCTCATTGCCCTAATAAGATCTGGTGTAAGATCACTAACAACTCCTAGCATTCTAGTTAATGCATAATACACATATGTGATCGATTTAATAGGAGTGTAAGGCAATAGTATAGGCTTAATGCCATTACCTGCTAGTAAGCATATATGGTTAAGGTAATCTATCCATAGAATAGGTTGATCATCAACCACATTGTATACATATCCATAACCTTTACTAGCGTTGTAATCAAGGAAGTATATGAATGCTCTAGCACAATCATGTACATGAACCAGCCCAATGTAATTCCTTGCACTACCAATCCAGATAACCTTCTTGGTTTTGAGCATTTTTGTTATAGGGTCTCCGTAACCATATACGTATCCTGGTCTAAGTATTATAGCATCAAGTCCTTTGCTTATTCTATCAAGTATAGCATGCTCAGCCTCAAGCTTGGCCTTACCATAGCCTGTATCTGGTTCACATGCATATGATTCATCAACCATTCTAGATCTAGCATCTCCATATACAGCAATACTACTAGCATAGATCATTCTAACACCATGCTTTAGACATACATCTGCTATTCTCTTTGTAGTATCTACCATAACATATTTAATGACATCGTATGGATGGAACCTAACCTTTGCAGCTAAATGTATAACTGCATCACAGTACTTTATGGCATCCAAGGTAGTATCATCTCTAACATCACCTACTATAACCTCTTGCGAATTATTAACAATACTACTCTTAGCACTATCCCTTATCAGTGCTATAGTATAGTAGCCATACTCAGCAAGTAACCTTACAACCTCCCTACCTATGAAACCTGATGCACCAGTTACAAATACCTTCATACTCTAAAATAATACAACTATGTATAATAAAAAGATGCTTTTATTTTGCTAACTATAGTCAGTTGTTGTAGTATAACTTACTCTACTTAAGATCTTATCCTTGCTTGTTACTGCAAAGTACTTAATCAACGATACCAAACCCCTCACATATGAATCTGCTATACTTAATGGGTTCTGGGCTAGGTACCATACACATGCCATGTTATCACACTCATTACAATTACTTGCTATCTCCCATGCCTTATGCTCATATATATCATCTATGCTATGCTTTAATATACTCATCCTATTCTCTTCACTATCAAATCTATAGCATGGTATTATAACACTACCATCAGATTGTACAAAGAGCACCTTCCATGTTGCACAAGAGTCATACATGGCTCTGCCATACTCTATCATATCCCTCATATACTTGAATGGTGTTGCTACAAATGGGTCATCATGCTTCTTAGCATAATCTATTATAGCCCTTGCCACCTTGCTCTTAATCTCTCTATCTGGGGCAAGTGTGTACTTACTTGCAAATACATCCTCAACAAAGGTGAAGTTTACAACATGGATATCCAACTCTTTCCTTACAAAATCGAAGTACTCATGTGTTATAAACTCTTCATAGTTATACTTTGTTATAACAGTATTTATAGCACGCTTTACATTGTATTTGCTTAGCATCTTAACATTCTCCATAACCCTCTTATACATGCTAGGGCTAACTCCTCTTATCTTGCAGTATGAATCCTCTCTTATAGAGTCTATGCTACAGCATATAACTCCATATGATGCTAACTCTTCAAGATTTAGCTTATGTAATAGAGACCCATTAGTTATAAGAGTAAATGGTAACCCTATAGAGTGTAGATGCCCTAAAAGCTCCATTATATCCTTCCTACTAGTAGGTTCTCCTCCTTCAACTATACTCCATATAACATAC
>CAZLZM010000042.1:3466-8808 GCA_964563995.1 uncultured Nitrosopumilales archaeon | reverse complement strand
ATGCGGGATGCGGGATTCGAACCCGCGCCAGAGGCTCGGGAAGCCTCCATCCTTCCACTAGACCAATCCCGCTTTATCTAATATCCAATATTCAATATGAAACCAATAACTCTATATTAATTATTTTTAATAACTATGATAGCCTTACCTTAATCCTACGTTCGATGATTTTCTATAAGGTCCTCTACTCCTTAACCTTGCTTCATCCTTCCTTTCTTTATACTTTAACAGCTCATCCTCATCTTTATCTACACTACTGTAACTTACACTGTAAAGATCATCTATAAGTTTAGTAGCATGTTTAACATCTGTATCACATGCAAATGCTATACTTACCTTATTGCTTGCTATAGTTATAATTGGATATGCTAAATTCTTGCCCTCAACTATGCCTGCTACATCGTTAACGAACTCTATAGCCTCTGCAAAAGAGCCTAGTATGTAAGATCTTACCAGCGTATCACCTATACGTGACCAATATTTATCATCAGACTTTACATCTGACATAGCCAATATTATTATTTCGTCATGGGCAATATTTATTTTGTATCTGCATATTTGATTAAATTTGAATTATAGCCTACCTAGTGCAACAACAGGTTCTAACCTACTTGCTCTTAATGCTGGATACAACCCAGAGATCATACTAAGTGCAATGGATAATACAACAACCCTTGATATATCATCTACAGTGTATAGGGGCGTAGCTCTTGCACTCTCTGGTGCTTCCCTATTCCCTGGTGCAAAGTTAGATAACACATTGCCTCCAATTATGCCTAGGGGTATACCTAGCATAGCACCTATACTCCCTATTATAAGTGCCTCCATCAGGAATAGTAAGAGTATAGTAGTACTATGTGCACCTATAGCCTTTAATATACCAATTTCCCTAGTCCTCTCTATCACGGATGTGTATAAAGTAGTTATTATTCCTATAGAGCCTACGACCAAGGATATCACAGCTATACTGAATAGGAAGGTTGTTATCCCTCCTATGAACTCTCTTATAGTCTTAAGTATAACCTTGGACGATGTTATACCTACATCGTTGCCGTACAGTCTCTTTATACCATCCTCTACGCTCTCAACTATATCAACATTCTTTGCTATAACTACTAAACCATCATACTTTCCACCTTTGTTCATTAGAGCATTGGCAACGTTAGGATCTATAACTACAGCACCATCTATAGTAGGGTTACCTGTAGCCTTCATTATAGCTCTAACTATAAACGTTCTAGAGTTAACATGTGTTTTACCATTCTCATCAACGTACGAGTATTTTACAACCACAGCTTGTCCTAGTGTAGCAAATGGCACATCATCACCTGGAGGTTTAGCTATACGCTCAGAGAGTATTATGGATGATGGGTTCTTACTTATTATAGAGCCCTCCTCAAACTCTATTGCAGGGGCAATAGAATATATCTTGGTAGGATCTTGGGCAAATACCCTTGCATTGTGCACCTTACCTCTAGACTCTATGCTTACTGTTCCAGTGTAGTTTGGTATAACATCTGCTACCCCAGGCAGGTTCTTAATTCTATCAGCTACAACTTGTGTTAGCACTATTTTTGGGGCATTTGGAGCATTAGCAAACCCACCCCTTCCTTCTATAGGTGCAGGACTAACGAATATAACATTAGGAGCAAGTAAGCTGAACTGTCTATCAGCAAACGCAAGGAATCCAGTGGTTAAACCGTTAACAGCTATAAGTAAACTGCTACCAGTTGTAACCATTAGTATAGTTAGTATAGATCTAACCTTACGTTCTCTTAGAGCCTCAAATGCTAGCTGTAGTATAGAGAAAATGTTCATGCAATTCACCTTTTGGATAATTAATTAATATAAGATCTAATTTTCTTTATTATTCACCACTACACTTGTATAGACTTCTTACTTCTCCTACCTATAAGGAATCCTGCTACCCCTGCACCAACCAAACCACCTATAACAATAATGCTTGTATTTGATGTAAGAGGAGTTGGTTGAGTGTTATTACTACTACTACCGCTACTATTACTACTTACTCTTATTGGTGAGTATACAACCTTTCCATCTAGTATTACCTCGTGTTCTTCCCTTAAAGCATCTTTGTATGTTACCTTAACCTTAACATTGTACATATCCTTAACATTATCAACCTTTGGATCTATGGGTATGTTGAATGGTAGTGGTGAATTTATAAGCAGGTCTCCTAGGTATTGTGGACCAGCTACAGGCTTAAGATCATCTGCAAGCATCCCAACCCTTGTAAATAATGCATCATCAGAGCCATCGTTAAGTAGATACCCACTAAGATTAGGCTGAGTACCTATGAATGTTACCTGAAGATCATACATCTTTATGCTAGGTTCGCCTAAAGCATATATACTCACACTTCTATCTATACTATGTAATCCCCCAGTTCCATCAAGGTATGTTATGCTTAATGGTATATCAAATGTCTTGTTGCGTGCATCATTTGTAGCAAAAACCTTTAAAGGTAACCTAATGCTCTCATTAACACCTATCTTTGATACCTTGTAGTAACCATCTCCTATTATGCTTATAGGCGAGCCATTGATAGCATTAACATTTACCTTAACCTCAACGTTGTATGCACTCTCATCACCAACGTTACTTAACACTATATTAAGATCATTGGTATTAAGAACTCTAATTTTATACTCATCTACATTTACCCTCAGGTCTGCACTGCTACTACCGCCCTTTACTAATAGATTAATGTAAGTAATGGTGCTCTTCCTATTACCATATGAATCTGTATATTCTAATGTTAATTGTACACTTTGGAGTGTGTTTACTATGCTAGGATTAGCATACAGTTTTAACTCAATCTCACCCTTGCTATTAGGTTCTATTGTTGATAGATCGAATACCTTACTACCAATATTCAGTAGACTGCTAGTTGATGTTATCTTTACTATAACAGCAGATGCTGGTGCACTCCCATTGTTGACAACCTCAACATTTATTGTATTCTCTTTACCTGGGGTGAGTATTGGATTCGATACTTTAGCATCAAGTATGCTCTTGCCAGTTAACATGAACTCAACATTGAAGATCCTATAGCTTAATCCGATATCCTGTGATCTGAAGTACTCAACCCTTAGCGTTGCTTGATATATACCAGGTTTAAGGTCTTTACCAACCTTAACAGGGAACTCAAAGTAGAATGTATCGCCTCTACCAACCTTTAAGTCATATGTATCAAATGCTGGCTCACCATTTGCTCTGCCATAAGCCTCAAAACCAACTGGTAAGTAAAGCCAACCTCTAACCCCTGTTAACTCAAATGCACCAGAGTTTGCCATTACTGCTATAAGGTTAGCAACACCATCTCCTGGGGCAACCTCTACCTTTGTAGGAAAGCCATTTACTATACTATTTGGATCACCAAAGTATAGGTTAACGAACTTAACCTCTTTCTCAGTTTCCCTCTGTTCCCTTATACAAGGATTATCTTGCCCAATTATCTCATAATTTGGGCATTCATTAGGATCTCTAGGTTCTATAGCATATGCATGGTATGCTATATCAATAGTAGTTATTAGCAATGCATTAGCAGTAATAATCATACAAACCATAATAATTGCATGTATAAGAATTGATAATGATAATAGCCTCATACCATATACTCAACCTCCTTCTCAACAATACCATCCCTAAGGTATATAGATCTCATACTCATGCTAGCATGCTCTAGATTATGTGTAACCATTATAACAGTCTTATTATGCTTCTCGCAGAGCATTCTAAGCAGCTGTATAACCTCTAATCCAGTCTTGCTATCAAGGTTCCCAGTAGGCTCATCAGCAAGTATTATTGCCGGATCATTCATCAATGCCCTAGCAATTGCAACCCTCTGTTGCTGTCCTCCAGAGAGTGAGGTTGGTTTAAAGTAAGCTTTATCCTCTATACCCAATAGATTAAGTAACTGCTTAGCCCTAGCAATCCTCTCATGTTTAGGTATACCTGCTATAATAGCAGGCAACTCTACATTCCTTAACACGGTACTTCTATTTATTAGGTTATATGCTTGGAAGACAAAGCCTATCTTCTTGTTCCTTATCCTTGCTAGATCTCTATCTCCATAGGAGTATATATCTATGCCATCTATGTACACATTGCCTTGGGTTGGTCTATCTAATGCCCCAAGTAGGTTAAGTAGTGTAGATTTACCAGAACCAGAAGGTCCTATTATGCTTACAAACTCCCCCTTTTTAACATCTATGTTAACACCCTTTAATGCAGTAACCCTGATGCTATTGCTATTGTATACCTTAACCAGATTTTCAGCTTTGAGTACTAAATCCATATATGGTGTACATTGTTTTGCTAATATATAACCCATACTTTAAGAATTAGACATCTTTATATTGTTATGCGTTATAGTCTACTTCATGGATAGTGTAGATTTGGCTATAATAAAATTACTTATATCTAATGGCAGAGCCTCATACAGTAGCATAGCTAGGAGTGTTGGGCTTAGTACTAGCAGTGTAATAGCAAGGGTCAATAACATGCTTAAAGTAAGCATAATAGATAGATTTTTGGTAAGAGTAAATCTAGTATCTCTAGGTTATAGAGTTATCCATATAATAGTTAAGCATAATGGTAATGAGCATGAACTAACCAAGAGGTTATGCTCAATAGGTCATGTGTTTATGATAGTTACATGTCTAGGGGACTTTAGCATATTTGCATTAGCAGTAAATGAAGAGGCTTATAACAACAGCAGTAATAATAACAGGAGTTATATTGCAGTGTTAGAGCAGTGTATTAAACCAAATAGAATACTGTATATGACATCGGTTAAAGCAGAAACCAAGAGGCTAACATACAATGATCTTAGGATAATAAGGTATCTAATAAAGGATGCTAGAGCAAGGGTTAAGGATATAGCAAGAGAATTAAGGATATCCGTAAAGACTGTTGAGCGTAGATTAAGTAGAATGATTAAAGATGATATAATAAGGTTTACAATACTTATAAACCCTACAATGATGAGCTTCATAAACTTCATTATGGTTATAAGGGTTAGTAACAGCAACAACAATAATAATACAAGTAATATTGTGCAATGGTTAGAGAATCTATTAAGTAATAATCTACTTATGCCTTTGATTCATGCAGCATATGATACTTTAGTGGCAGTTTTACATGCTTATAATACTAATGAGATCAATATGCTACTAAAAAAGGTTAAGGGGATAAAAGGTGTTAATGAAGTAGAGTTCTTTATAGTACAGAAGATAGTATCTGATGATTACTCTAAGGTAATAGATGAGATCATGTGCAACAGCGAAAGTAAATAATAGAAGTAATAACAGTTAAAT
>CAZLZM010000042.1:0-3366 GCA_964563995.1 uncultured Nitrosopumilales archaeon | reverse complement strand
AATAGTATGGATGCTAAATGCCCAAAATGTGATAAGAGAGCAACACTATTGGATGATATGAGCAAGGTAGTATGCAAGAACTGTGGCTATGAGAATAGTTACGATGAGTACATAGAAGATATGAAATCCAGGGTTTACTCGCTTCTGGATGATTTCATGTTAAACAAGTATTAGCATCTTTTATAATTAATTCGTGGGAATAAACAATTTATAATAGCCTTCATACCTAACACTATATGCTTAGTGTAGCAATAATAGGCGCAACTGGTGTTGTAGGGCAAGAGTTCATAGTTGCATTAGATAGGCATCCATGGTTTGAGGTTAGTGCTATAGCAGCATCTGAACGCTCAGCAGGCAAAAGGTACATAGATGCACTAAGGGATCCTAATACCGGTATACTTAAATGGCATCAGCATAGAGAGGTACCAGATTATGCTAGGGATATGGTAGTAAAGAGTGTTAATGAGATAATAAGTGATGCTAGAAAGTATGATTTGATATTCACCGCTGTAGAGACAGATGATGCAAAAGTAATAGAACCAAAGTTAGCAGAACAGGTACCAGTTATAAGTACCGCAGCAGCATTCAGGTATGAGAAAGACGTACCCATACTTATACCTGGTGTAAATGATGCACATGCGGATCTACTTAATTATCAGAGGAAGGCTAGAGGATGGAAGGGGTTCATTGCCCCATTGCCCAACTGTACAACAACAGGGTTAGCTATAACCCTAAAGCCTATACTTGATTCATTTGGTATAAAGAGGGTCATAATGACCTCGCTTCAAGCAGTATCTGGGGCAGGGAGAAGCCCTGGTGTCGCTGCACTAGATATATTTGATAACATAATACCATTCATACCAAAGGAGGAGGAGAAGGTTCAGATAGAGACAGTTAAAATACTTGGTAGGTTTACGGATTCACAGATAGAGAATGCAAGCATTAAGGTAAGTTGTACGTGTACAAGGGTACCAGTTATAGATGGACATACAGAGAGTGTATTCGTTGAAAGTGTTAATGAATGTATGCCAGAGGATGTAAAGGATGCTATGCTGAGATACTCTAGGAATGTTAGCATAAAGGGTCTGCCTAGTGCACCAAGGGATTACATATATGTGCATGAGGATCCTAGTAGACCACAACCAAGGCTGGATAGAGATATGAATGATGGTATGACAACTGTGGTAGGTAGGATAAGGAAAGATACAGCATTCGATAACGGTATAAAGTATGTTCTACTCTCACATAATGAGAAGATGGGTTCAGCAAAGGGTGCAGTATTACTAGCAGAGATGTTAAAAGTTAAGGACTTACTATAAAATATCTATCTTCTTAGATGCTTTATGCATTCAATAACTCTGCTAAAGTTGAATAGAATATAGCGTGGCTAATGATATTGTAATATAATAAATAAGTTTATTAACCAGTATATACTAAAATAATTTTGATTACTATGCCTAAAATAGATGAATTAGATATAAAGATATTAAATGAGTTAGTTAGGGATGCAAGCATATCAGTTCCAAAATTAAGTAAGAAGATAAATGTTAACACTTCAGTAGTGTACAGCAGAATAAAGAGGCTAATAAAGTTGGGTTTGATAAAGAAGTATACATTAATAGTTAATGAGGAGATGCTAGGTTACAATGTTAAGGCAATAACTGGTATAAACATGGACTCAAAGATGAGGGATAGTATAATAACAGGACTTATGAATATACCAGAGGTAAGGGATATAATAGAGGTTACTGGTAGATTCGATATATTGGTATCTCTAACAGCAAGGACGCTCGATGATATACATAACATAGTCTCTGAGAAGATAGGCAGACTTGATGGTGTTCAGAGGACTGAGACATTCATAGAGATGAAGAGGACTATAAAAGAACCAACCTACACAGAGGTTACCTTACCCCTTATAACTAGTTGAAAGTAATAATATTACAATAGGACTTGATAATGCAGTAATACTATAAATATGATAAATCATTAATATTGCTTATTGCTAAAGAGTACATTAAGCAATAGAGTTAAGAACTACTGGGAGGTTACAAAACCAAAGATATGGTATCTGTTGGTATTTACAGCATTCGCTAGTGCTATTATAAGTGCTAAAGTAAATGGTATAAATCCTAATCCTTTAACATGGCTACTATTAATAGTATCTGTTACTTCAGGCTCTGCTGGAGCAAACACGGTATCCAGCTACATAGATAGAGATATAGATGCACTAATGGAGAGGACTAAGAATAGACCTATACCTAGTGGCAGGATAAATGCAAAGAATGCATTGTACTATGGTCTAATACTTGTAGCGATAGCACTAATAACATCCTACATGATTAATATTTACGCATTCATGTTCATGGTCTTTGGTATAATTGATTATGTTGTAGTATATAGCATGCTCTTGAAGAGAAGGAGTAGATCAAATATAATACTTGGTGGATTCTCTGGGGGTATGCCAGCACTGATAGGTTATATTACTGTTACAGTAGAGAATATACACATAGGCATACTTCTAGCAATGCTTGTATTCCTATGGATACCTATGCATATATGGAGTTTAGCATTAAGGCTTAAGGATGATTATACAAGGGCTAGAGTACCTATGTTGCCAGTTGTCAATAGCACTGCAACAGCAACAAGAGCTATAGCTGGGACAACCCTACTGATGGTGCTCTTTAGTGTACTACTAATATACACAGAATACTTTGGTATAATATACTTTGTAGTTGCATTAGTCTTTGGTTTTATTGTAAGCTTGATGAGTGTAAGGTTACTTATGAAACCTGATGAGTATAAAGCATGGAGTTTATTCAAATTCTCAAGCCCATACCTTGCAATACTATTCATAGCAATGATGATAGATGTATTGGTGAGTTGACACTCTCCACGACTAAAGTCGGGAGATTCTTGCTTCTAATAAGATGCTCATTGGTCTGTTGTTCATAGCCCTTCTAGGCTCCCACCTCATCCATAGAAGCAATGGGTGTGCCACCACCCCGTTAACCTTGCCTCCTCTACTGTCATGGAGGCAAGCTATATTCAATACACCTACTACATCTCTATGCGCCTCTAGATTACAGTTCAAACACTTGAAGAGTCTTCCGTCAGTTGTTATATTCTCAGCAAGACATCGTGGGCATCTGCTTGATGTCTTGTACTCGCTCTTCTCTTCAACTTTCATACCATACTCTTCAGCATTCTCCTTGAACCTTCTAACGACATATTCAAAGGACCAGAAGTTGTGTATCATAGCGTTTACTTTATGATTATAATACTGGCTGGTATGGTGTTTGTTATTGCCTCTTATACCCTTCAGTCTGCCCAGAACTATCCTTGTTGTTATGTTTAGTGCATGAG
>CAZLZM010000041.1:0-8872 GCA_964563995.1 uncultured Nitrosopumilales archaeon | reverse complement strand
GTGTCTTCTGATATTAAAAATCTAATGGTATATAATTTTATTTTTTAGTACAAAGGCTCTTAATGAGTGATACCATTTTATTAATAGCTATATTTATATACTGTATATGGATGATTTTAACTCTGATTTTATTAGTGAGCTCTTTATCTCTGGCAACGGAGATGTTAGTCTTACTATGTTAACCTTCAAACCTCTTCTTCTACACTCTTGCATTATGAATCCTTCCTCATGAACTTGATCATAACCTAGCGCAATTATATCTGGCTTAACATACTCTACAGTCTTGAATATATCATGTTCGTGACCTATTAATGCTACATCAACATACTTTATCGATGCAACCATATCCCTTCTAGTATTCTCATCATGCAATGGCTTTTTACCCTTTAACCTCTCTGCAGTAGAGTCCCTTGCAACCACTACAACAAGAACATCCCCTAGATTCTTAGCTGTTCTTAAAGTATGTATATGTCCAGGGTGTATGATATCGAATACACCTCCAGCAAATACTACACTTAATGCACCCCTACCAAACTCAGTTAGCCTCTTATCTTTAACCATGCCTAGATCACTTAGCTTCTTAAGATGCTCATCTACAACACTACTATTTACCATGGAGAGTATGCTCATAGGCTCTAGCATTGTATCTTTGCTAGCATTGATACTCTGGTTTAAACCTTCTATATATAAGGCCCTTAGTATGATCCTATCTATAGCATCCAAGGCACTTTGTAGTTAATAGTATATGGTAGATAATAAAAGCTATTCTGGTAATGAATACCACTACTAACTCTAGTTAGTATATTCTTTACAGGCTTCCACGAGTATCTTATACACTCAAGAATAATACCCTTGCTAAGCATATAATTAATAAATCTAATAGTCTTAGTATCTGAAGGATAACCAGATCCAAAGTCCCCATGTATACGCTTTAGCCTCTCTATAGCCTTATCTCTTGTAACCTTTGCTATTATCGATGCTGCACCTACTATAATATTCCTCTTATCTGCCTTATGAGACGCACTAAGCATAGTTGTATAATCCAATTGGTAAGATGAGAGTGATGATGCTATTACTTTTGTGAACCTTGTTGGATTTATATCACATGCATCTATATACGCTAGTGATGGCTTTACCCCTGCAATAACCTCTGCAAACATCTTAGCCTCTAGCATGTTAAGTGCATTCCTATTAACATAGGAGTCTATAACCTTTGGTTCCGCAACGCATATAGCATAATCATCAACTATATTAATTATCTTGTCATAGAGCCTATCTCTTGCTGTAGCACTTAATAGCTTTGAGTCTCTAACACCGATCTCCTTTAATCTAGATATCTTTGTTGCATTAATAGCAACTGCACATACAACTAATGGACCTATAACTGAACCCCTACCAGCCTCATCAACACCTGCTATAATATTCAATGTATCATGTTTATTCAAGTCAATCATCTCATCATATATTCTTCTTTATCATATTATTTAATTTTCATAATAGATTTTGGCAAGAACCTTATCATTAAGTGCAGGGATTGGTAAATGAATTGCCAGAGGTTAATAGTAGTAACAACGATTAGGATTAGATGATGGTAATAATAAAGAAGAACATGTATCAACAATTGAACTATAAATATAGAATATATCCTAATAAACTGTATAAACAAGTATTAGGATAGGTGTTAATATGCTTGAAGAGATTACAGAAAGTTCGACAAGAAAGCCTAGAGTTTTAACTCTGGGATGAATTGTCTATAGGTTAAATATTGATCTGAGGAATTAAGATTGAGCGTGTAGCTCATGTTAGCTAGAATGAACATACTCAATCAATAAATCAAGCAAGCTATGGGCTATATGCCTATAGCAGGGGTGCTTTGACACACCCCAAACTTGATGAAACCTCAGGCTGAAAACCAAGAATCTCCCTAGTCGTGGAGAGTGTCAATGAGAAGATAAACGAATTATGTAGTAAGTATCCAGAGTATCTAAATAATAAGATAATAATTGCTATATATATACAATGTATGCAACTCAAGATGCTGTATCATTGTCAAGTAGTAAGGGTAATGGCTTGTTACACCAACTAACGCCAACTAAAGAGCTTAACTTAGGATAAGGACAAAGGAAGTAGGAGGGACTGATGAATAATGCCAGACCGATTAGAACATAACAAGATAGCAAAGAGTAGATATAGAATATAGAACTGCAGATCTTGTAAATCGATTAAAAGTCGTACAATCGCAGAGTACTAGGAATTCTGGAGGATACAACCATGGTATTGGGACCAATTTTAAATATGAGTTCTTGGCTTACGGCAACCGTTTAGAAAACGTTAGAGCTGGAATGATTAACGACAGGATTTACAGAATTGAAGGTTTCAGGAAGAGAGGGATTAGAGGTCTCTTTTTAGGGAGCGCATATTCATATTAAGAAAAAGTATCATTAGAAACCTTTTTGATCCATACTATTGGTAACATAAGTTCACCATCTAGATGGTTGTAGTTGGCATGAACAGTCTTATTTAAGAATCCCAATACTAATCTCAATCTTAATATCAACTCAATATTAATCTGCCCATGGAGTATGGAAGCAGATATAGATATTAGCCTGTGGAGACTCTAAGTCTATGAAGCAGAAAGAAGCCTATCAAGGATGGTACTCAATCAAAACTTTACTCATTTTATCTCTTTCTTTATTCTTTGCTATTTTTATTCTTGTCTATTACAGATAACAATATAGATACGCCTATTATGCTTAACGTTAATGCTATACTAACCTCTTTAGGCACGTCTATATGAACTCCTTCAAGTAGGAACTTTATACCTAGTATTACAAGTACAACAGCTAAACCCTTGCTAAGGTATTTGAACTTTAAGAGTAGATGATCGATAAGAAAGTATAGAGATCTTAAGCCTAGTATAGCTGCTATATTTGCTGTATATACTATTGTAAAGTCTCTAGATATTGCTAATGCTGCTGGTATAGAGTCTACAGCAAACATTATATCACTAGCCTCAATAGTAAAGAGCACTATTATCAGTGGAGATAAGAGCAATGGCTTTGTTGCTAATATGAATCTGTTACCATCGTATCTATCTGCTATAGGTAGATACCTCTTTGCGAACCTTACAACTGGATTACGCTCAACATGCATGGACTCCATCTTATTACTCCATATCTTTATACCACTGTAAATTAGCACTGCTGCAAATACAAAGACCATCCATGGTAATGCTTCCAATGCCGCTATACCAGCGAATATGAACAACGCTCTAAATACTATAGCGCTTATTATACCTGCATAAAGCACTATAGGCCTAGCAGAGGATGGGGTCGCAAAGTAAGAGAATATAGCAGCAAACACGAATAGGTTATCTACACTCAAAGACTTCTCAAGTACGAATATAGTAAAGTAATCAGCAACATCTTCATTAGAGTAGTTGCTGTATAATAATAGCAAGCCGAAGATAACACCAAAGCCTATCCATATGATACTCCAAATACTTGCCTCCTTCAAGGTCATCGCATGCTTCCTTCTAAAGCCTGTTAAGAGATCTATTGCTATAAGAACAGCAACTACTATATGGAACTCAAGTAACGTTAGGGAACTAAGCATTTACAGCAATACCTTCTTTCCTCTTTATAAATTATTTTTCTTTATTTATTATTGTTCGCTCTTTACTAAGATTTTTGTGACTGGCTTTATTAGTTTTCTTTATGGGTGTTTTAGATCTTCTTTCAGATGAGGAGGCTTGTTCTAAGCTCAAAGGTGTTAGGTGCATAATGGTGTTTATTGCCTAGGTATGGATCTTTTAGGGAATGGTCATGGAAACTAGGTTGGGGGCTTAAGCGGTATCTATGCAAGACTTGTAAGAGAACATTCAACGATAAGACTGAAAGATCGTTTCACTACTCTAGGCTTAGCTTTAGGAATGGTTTATGTTCATACTTCTATTTCTAGGGTTGCATAACTCGTGCTCTAGTTTGAGCTTCTAGATAAGAGCCCTATGACTGTTTTTAGGGCTCTGAGGAGGATTATGTTAAGGCTTAGGGATAGTGTGTAGGGTTGAGTTGAATGGTGCTTTTGATGAAGTGATGAGCTGTATGTTAATACTGGTTTAAAGGATAGGAGTAATAGCGCCGTATTAGGCGCTTGGGTAGAAAGGATGCTTAGAGAAGAGCGTTAATGAGACGTTGTCGTGGAACCTGGGATCAAGATAAGCTTGCAATCCTAGTAGGTAGGTGTGGTGAAGTATATCCCATTAAGCAACGAAGATAATAAGCAGATGTATACACAAAGATACAACAATATACACAGACGTCTTCAAATCCTGCCTACGCTTAAGTGAATTAGGGTATAGACATGAGCATGTGAACCGCTCTGAGTGGGTTAATGTGAATGCCACATAAACAGCTGTGAGAATAGAGCATCACTAAGAGCATGGTTACAAATACATAATGGTTACAAATACATATAGGAATATGCAAAGACAACATAAGCCTATACCTAGCAGCAAAGTATTCAGAATGCTAAGAAACATACAACCGCTACAAGCAATCAGAGAAACCCTAAAATAATCTATCATGACAGTCATAACATTCTTACTAAAGGGCATATTGTTATAAATATTAATATTTCTATTTGCTTATACTCTTTTATTTATTACTTCGTTTAGATAGTGATCTATTATATGCTTTAATAACATATCCCTATTCTCCTTTGTAACCTCTATTACCTTATCTGCCCTAGCCTTGTACATATCTACTACCTTATGCTTCATCCTCTTATGAACTGCAGTTATTATATCCTTGCTAGAGTATAAGAGCTCTATCAATGCTTTAGATAAATCCTCAGATGCAAGTTCCATAGGTCCTATCTCATCAAATACTATAAGCATGTAATCTGCTCTTATAGCATTCTTTAATAGTATAGCAGCTCTCTTGCAACCATTAATATCAACCACGTATCTACCTACCTTTATATCATCACCTACATCTGCATGGTCTCTAACAGAGCCTAGATTTATTGTAGAGTTAGTTACTAAATCGATGAACTCGAAACCTCTCCTAATTCCATTAACCCTTATCTCCCTAGCAATTAATGCGTATACATTAATTCCAATATCTCTTAGATTAGATGCTACTTTAAGTAGCAGTGTACTCTTGCCTACACCAGGTTCTCCAGTAACTACTAATATCATGTTAAAGTATTTTATATTAAATATTAATAATCTTAATTGATTGTTTGAATCAATGCATATGAATGACAACTATAAGAGTAATGATGATAGTAGTAATCTGATAAAGATAACTGAAGGTAGTACTAGATTAATAGTACCTAGGGAAGCATTAGAGGATAGTGTACCGCCTAAGCAGCCTGCATTCTATAACCCGGCTGCAAAGCTTAACAGGGATCTATCTATAATAGCGTACCATGTATTCATAAATTATGTAGGTTTAAGGGAACATACATTTGCTGATGCACTATCAGGGCTTGGTGCTAGATCCATAAGGGTAGCAAATGAGGTTAAAGAGATTGAAGAGGTATACATAAACGATGTTAACCCATTTGCAATATCATTAGCAGAGAAGGCGGCTATGCTTAACAATGTCCATGCTAAATGTAGGTTCAGTGTAAACGATGCATGTAGATTCTTAATAGAACACTCTGCAAGGGGTTCTAGGTTTGGTATAATAGACATAGATCCATTTGGTACACCTGCACTTTATGTCGACTGTGCATTAAGAGCAGTTATAGATGAGGGCATGATTAGCATGACAGCAACGGATACACCGGTGCTCAGTGGTATATATCCTAAGGTTGCATTAAGAAGGTACTATAGCAACAGCATGAGATGTGAGTACTCAAATGAGATAGGTATTAGGCTCATGTTAGGTATGTTTGCTATGGTAGCATCTAGGCTTGAGATGGGTATAAAACCTTTATTTGTGCAGAGTACAAGGCATTACATGAGGGTATATGCTCAAGTAAATGTAGGTGCAAGGTATGCAGATACTATGCCAGATATGCTAGGCTATGCTCATTACTGTAGTGTATGTAAGAGTAGATCCGTGAGCGACTTAGATGAGTGCAAGGTTATATGCAAGAAGTGCAATAAGGAGATGAATAGCATTGGTAGATTATGGGTAAAAGCAATAATGGATAGTTCATTCGTAAATAAAATGTATAATACTTCTGCTAAATTTGCAAGTTTTATGGATAAACAATGTATGACTATATTAAATATAGCAAAGAATGAGTTGACTGATACACCTTTATACTACACACTAGATGAGATATCAAGGATCCTTAAGATGAGACCCCTAAGCATCCAAGATATGATAAGCATGCTAAAGCTAAATGGTTTCAAGGCATCAAGGACAAGTTTAGCATTTAAAGGCTTTAGGACAGATGCTAGCATAGATGATATACTTAAGATTATTAAGGATCATAAATAATAATAATAATAATGTTTGCATCTCATAATATTGCTAAACTGAAAAATAAATTAAGTATATGGAAGTCCTAATTATTGCATAGTTTAGATATATATTAATCTCATTATATGAGTAATAAAATTTATCAAAAAGATAAGGTGCCTATTAATGATGAGTGGTATATTTGTAACTGGTACAGATACAGGTGTAGGGAAGACCTACATAACAGCAGCATTAACATACGCATTACGTAAGGATGGAATAGATGCTGTAGCAATGAAGCCCATAGCTACAGGAAGTGATGTTAACAAAGGTATATTCAAATCGCTTGATGCTGAGATACTTGCCAAATATTCAAATATAGATAGCAAGGAGCATGAACTTATCAACCCTGTCTTCCTTGCTGAAGAGGCTTCGCCATACATGGCAAGCAAGATGCTTAATACTAGCATAGATATGAGCAAGGTCTTTAATGCATACAATGAACTTAAGAGGAGGCATGAATTCATACTTGTTGAGGGTATAGGAGGTATCATGGTTCCTATAATCAAGGGTTACTATGTAGCAGATCTTATAAAGGATCTAAACCTTCCTGTGCTTATAGTTGCTAGGGCAAAGTTAGGGACGATAAACCATACAATGCTTACAGTAATGGCATGTAAAGAGTATAAACTTAACATAGTAGGCATAGTTATAAACATGATAGACTACAACAGTAAAGTTGAGGCTAACACACCAGGCATCATAGAAGAGCTTAGTAGTGTACCAATAATAGGTTGTGTACCATTGATAAGTAACATAAGTATAGATAATATACCAGAGATAGCAGAGCATATAAGGTATGATCTAATCATAGTATGAATCTTAATAAATAACAGTAACTATCCAACTCCTATGCTTACAAATACAGAACATATGCTAGATATATGTAATAAATCTGTTAGCAAGGCATTGAAGCAAGGTGCAGATGAGGCTGAAGCATATATGGTAGATAAAGAGATAATAACAGTAAGGCTTGCAAGATCAAGTATAGTTGAGGCAAAAGCAGTAAGGGATAAGGGGTTAGCATTAAGGATAGTTAAGGATAAGAGCATTGCTGGCTCAAGCACATCTATGCTAGATGATGAGCATATACAGAATGCAATAGATAATGCATTAAGTAATGCTAAAGTTATGCAAAGAAGAGAAGAATGGGTATCTCTGCCACATGCAAGTAAGATTATTAGTAGAGTAAGCAACTGCTATGATAAGGCTATAATTAATATGAGTGTAGACGATGTTGTTAAATTAGCATATATTATATTAGATGCTTCACATGAAGGGCTTTTGGTATCTGGTGTAGTCCATGCTGTTAAAGAACATGTATGCATAGCTAACAGCAATGGGATAAGCGTTAAGGATGAGGCAACATACATAGTAGGTAATGTTACTGCTGATCTAGAGTTAGATAGCAATAGTAAAGAGTATACTGCTAGCAGGGTTAGTGGTGTTGGTTTTAATGCAAGTAGAATGCTTAGATCGTTTAATGCTGAGTCTATAGCAAGGGAAGCAAGTAGCATGGCTATAAGATCAAGGGATGCAAGGAAGGCTGAGGAAGGGGTATATAGCATAATATTTGAGCCCTATGCATTAGGAGAACTACTCTCATTTGTATTTGCTTATAACTTTAATGCTAAAGCATACCAAGATAAGAGGAGTTGCTTGTATGGAAAGATAGGCGAAAAGGTTGCTGTTGATGAGTTCTCATTGCTAGATGAACCTATTAGAGAAGATGTGTTAGGTAGTAAACCATTCGATGATGAGGGTGTAGCAACATACAACAAGCATATAATAGAAAGAGGTATATTCAAAGAGCTTGTATATGATTCATTCTATGCTTACAAGGATAAGGTAAACTCTACTGGTAATGCTGTTAGATCAGGATATCCTGTAGGTAGAGGTGTAAATGCATTACCCTACCCTTCCTTTCATAATATAGTTGTTGCTAATGGAGACTATAGTATGGATGAGATGACCAATGATACAAACCATGGGTTAATAGTTGGTAGGCTATGGTACACTTACCCAGTTAACCCTGAACAAGGGGACTTCTCATGCACAGCAAGGAGTGGCATATTTGAGGTTAGTAATGGAGAGATAATAGGAGCAAGGAGGATGGTTAGAATAGTTGATAATCTTAAGAGGTTACTGAACAGTATATCGGCAATAGGCAAGGATAGCAAGCAGATACTGCAATGGCATGCAATACCTTGCATAACTCCACCAATAAGGGTCGATGGTGTAAAGATAGTACCGCTCTGATCAGGTAGATCGATGGATAATTAGTAGCAAGTGTTTACAGATATGTAGATGATGCGAGCTACTCCTGACTTTAGTCAGGGGCTTCCTAGTTCATAGACCCTATTAGGATCTCAAGCGTAATATCTATATCTACT
>CAZLZM010000040.1:0-8967 GCA_964563995.1 uncultured Nitrosopumilales archaeon | reverse complement strand
AAAATAATCTTATAATTTTGCTAGTGAGTTATGCTACTTACCATCCATTCCATATAACTCTTGCTAACACTATCCATATCTACAGTAACTATCTCTGGCACTGTATACTTGTGTGTTTTAACTATGAACTCCTTAAGCCTATCTACCGTATCATCTGTGGTCTTGAACAATGCTAGATACTCATAAGTATCCTCTACCTTACCTTGCCATCTGTATATGGATCTTACCTTTACTATGTTTACACATGCAGCAAGCATATTATCCACAGAACCTTTAGCAGCATAAACAGCACTCTCCTCATCTGGATAAGTAGATATAAGTATTACACCCTTCATAGCAACCATTAAATCATACATCTTAAAAATTATTATGGTGTGATATATGGTATTGGGTGATAATATAAGTATAGTAACATTATTAATAGCATGGGTAGTAATAATAGGTATAGCAAAAGCATTAAGGCTAGAGAAGAAGGGTTTTGAGATAAAACCATTCATGCTTACCTATAAGAATCATGGAGTATCATCTACGTTGGATAAGATAGTATCTATCAATAGGGGTGCAGTAAGCGTATTCTCAAATGTAAGCGTTGTAGCTGGTGCAGCAATGATGGTATTTGCAGTATGGTTTCTAGTTAACAATTTAATTAACTACTTTCATGCAAATGAGCAGTTCTCAGAGGTTACACTACTCATACCAGGTGTTACTATAAGAAGCGTATCTAACCTAGTATACTTTCTCCTTGCAGCGCCAATAGTGCTTGTTATACATGAGGTTGCTCATGGTGTAGTTGCTAGACTTGAGAAGATAAAGGTAAAGTCAGGAGGATTTGCTATAATAATAGCACTTATAGCAGGGTTCGTTGAACCTGATGAGGAGGAGTTCAATAGAGCAAGAAGGATATCAAAGGTCAGGGTTATTGCAGCAGGATCTACATCTAACATGCTCTTCTCCTTAATCATAGTAGGTTTACTTTTGTTTAACCCCTCATTTGGTAACATACTAGAAACACTCTCACCTACGTTAAGAAGCCTATTCTACAATGATCCAATAGGCGTGCCTGTAGTTAGTGTTATAGAAGGTAGTGGTGCAGAAAAGGCAGGCATTAAGGCAGGAGATATAATAGTTGGTATAAACGATACACAGATAAGAACTCCTCAAGATCTAGCGAAGGTTAAGCTTACTCCAGGTGAACAGGTTAACGTTAGAGTTCTAAGGAATGGGGAGATAATAACTCTTCAGGTTACCATAGGTAGAGCACAAGATGACCCTAATAGAGGGTTAATAGGAATAGTTAGAGATATGTTCCCATATATGCCCCCCAAGGTACCATTATGGATACCATGGCCCCAGGAGGTATTCATGTTCCTTCTCTGGCTATGGATGCTCTCATTCTTCATAGGCATATTCAATATGCTTCCGATGCTACCATTGGATGGTGAGAAGTATATAAGCTCACTATTGGAGAAGAAGGTATCTGATGGCAAATTTAAGGCTATAAGGATAGGTATAAATGCCTTTGGTTTCAGTCTTCTCATAGCAAATATAGTTGCAACAGTTATAAAATCAGGTTTTATAACAATATAAAATGAATTAAATACTCATGTTATACAATTGAGTTCAGAAGTGATGGTAACAAGTTTATATTCTCAATAACTGCATATGCACCCTTGCTTATAAATGCCCTCTTCTGCTTCTCACTATCTATACTTGTTCCATAAACTCCTATGAATATTGTCTTGTAACCATTATGATAATTGATGCTGTTAGCCATTATAAGATCCTCTATAGAGTCACCAACAACTATAGCCTCCTTTACATTCAATATGCTTAAAGACTTTAGTAATGCATATGGGTTAGGCTTTGTAACAACCATATCAATCTTATTCCTCTTAACATACTTATCCTCATCCTCTATGAATACAGAGGCTTGTATGTTAAAGTACCCAAGTAGTTCCTTTAATGTATACTCTGTAGCCAATCTGCTTCTACCAGATACTATGGCTATATTATTATCAAATATCCTCTTCACTTCTTCCAATGAGTTCTTGCTTATTATAACCTCATCGTAATTTATAAATCCCTTATAATCATCATTTATGAACCTAGGTTTTATGCCATGCATCTTTACAAATAACTCCTTTCCGTAGAAGAGCTCATCGAACAAAGTTGCTAACATGCTAGAGCCTACAAGTCCAGGGTAGTTTGTATGATACTTCACCATTCTTACTACATCTCCTAAACACTTGTGCTCAAGGTACTCCTCAACAGATGCTATCCCTCTTGTATCTGCATTACATGCTAACTCATACGCAACACTCCTTGCTTTCTGTACATGATCTATCGGTGTGTTACTATTCTCATTATGAGAATAGTAAAATGATGCTACTGCAGCAAGTATAAGAGCATAGCATGTATCAACATCGTTGTTGAACCCACCGCTCATCCTAAACGCTAGTATGAGATCCTCATTCACGTATCCTTTCAAAATATCAGATCTGAGTATATTGCTTAACATTCTATGCACAGTCTCTATTATGCATGCATTGTAAGATCTGTTTATCCTTACAAGTGTACCATCACAATCAAGTATCAGAGCAGTCCTTCTGTTATCTATAACCATCATATATTATAGTACAACTCACTAACTCTTGATTATATCCTTTACTGTATCAATGAAGATGTTATTAATATGATACATGCTTAAACTAACTCGTAAGCAAGATCTATAGCATGCAACATCTCCTACATTCCTTACGAATATCCCTCTAGCTCTTAACTTATTGTATAGATCATCATATGATGATGTGAACAGTAAGAAGTTTGCATCTGATCTGAACGCTTTCACACCATGTATAGAGTTCAATACCTTGTATAACCTCTCCCTCTCTTTCTTGATATAATCTACAGTATCTTTTATACGATCTATATGTTTAAGCATTAATAGTGCAGCCATCAAGGATACACTGCTTACAGCATAAGGGTACTGTATTACCCTATTAAACACATCTATTATATCCTTGCATGCTACAATGTAGCCTATCCTAGCACCAGCAAGGGCGAATGCCTTTGAGAATGTTCTGAATACTATAACATTGTTCCTCTTAACTGCCTCATAACATAAGGAGTAGTTAGCAAACTCCACGTATGCCTCATCTATCATGATAAGACCATCGAATCTATCAATGAGATCTAGCATTATATCCTTAGTAAACTGGTTTCCAGTAGGGTTGTTTGGCGAACATATGTAACATATATCTGCATTACAGTTGAGTATATCATTTACATTGAACAGTAGATCTTTATCAAGCGTTATCTCTTCAAGAGTTATGCCATGTACTTTACATCTATCCTTGTAGAATGAGAAGGTTGGCTTCAATGTTACACTCCTCTTGTTGTTTCCAAACGCTAGCAATGCTAAGTCTATCAACTGATCCGAGCCATTACCAAGAGCTATGTTATCTTTGCTTAAATCAAGGTATCTTGCTATTCCTTCCTTAACCTCTTCGTACTGCTCTGGATACAATCGCGGATCTATCAAATCTAAAGCCTCACGCATTACATCTTTAACAAGTCCTTCTTCTAGAACTAGATTCTCATTAGTATCCATCCTTACTATTATTGTCTTGTCTTTAAGCCTATCTGGTTTTATGTAACCTTCTATGCTACTTAAATCCCTTAATCTCTTACTTAACCATGAATCGTTACTCTTTCTATTCATACAATTTTAAAAATTTTATCATTGTATAATAATTTAATCCATTCACTAATCAGTTTACTTCAGCTACGCTAGCGAGCCCTTTACAGGCAAGGTAACAGAATGCATATAGGGGTATCTTTGCGTACTCTTCTATGAATGGACCAAATGTATTACCCTTAAGAGTAAACTTTGGGGCTTTTATTATATATGCATAAACCTCTCTATCATCTATAAAGCATGCATCATTGAATGGATTGAATGAGTTAAGATCTGTACAGATTATCTTTGCTAAACTACTCTTGCTGTTAAGAGTCCCAGCAAGTCTAAATATTCTATGTATATCAATAGTAACGTTTGGATCTATTCTTACACTAAGCTCAAGTAACGCATTTGCTATAACACTAGCATCTGCGTAATAATTGTTGTTATTGCTTATGTATTTATTATTTTTATTATTTCTGTCATGGAGTATATATCTTGATATCCTCCCAACCCATCCGTATCCATTTGGGTTAAGTAAGAGTCTAATGTTACTAGAAGCTTTATTATCTCTTTTTTTAATAATATAAGGATCATCCTTGGTCCTTCTAACCTCTCTATCTTTCTTGCCCTTGATCTTAATGCTAATACTCTTGAATAGTATATCTTGTACTAGTCCTTTGGCAGATATGTAATTTACTATCTCTGCTCTAGCATTGGAGTTAAGATTTGTATAGTGACCTTTTATATGTACATGAAACCCATTGTTACCAGAGAAGTATACACCAACCTCATCCTTGTTACTACTATCTATATCAAAATCATCCTCAAGTATATTAAGTAGCTTCCTAACCTCATTCTTGCCTAAGTTTATACACTCATTACAGGGTATAGGTATATGCTTTATGCTAGAGGAACCACACTTATCACATATACCATCGCTTTGAATTGAATTGCCGCATATTGAACAGAGGTATGCATCATGCCTCTCTGCACAATACGGTTTCAACTCCTTTATGTCGATATCAAATATTAGATCTGCACCCTTCAAGCCCTTCTCCTGCATTGTCCTAGTTGGATTACTGTAGTATGCTGATGAGCAGTAAACATCTGCTGGTACCTCCCTTATCAGTAGCGCTGTAAGCTCTTTTGAGCTCTTAAAAGTAAGATGTCTAACCATCGTACCATCAAATTTAGAGTAACCAAACTCCCTTTCCTCTATAGCGTTAGGAACCTCTATAAGATTATAGTTATTGTAGTAAAACTCTCTGAACGCTTGTCTTACAAGGTTTATAGTCTTATCCCTTCCTTTGTTCATATCTGCTACCTCTAATTGTAAACTGTACAGGGTTCTTTATACCCTCACACTCTTTACTCTTGTAGCATAAGCCTTGTAGCATAACCTTCTCGCATGATGGGCATGCATACCTTACCATGTTACCTCTTAACCCTGCTAGATGCTCAACCTGATACCTTGTTATATTAGCATTGTAATCTGGTGCATTCTTGAAGAGTTCACAAACCTCATCTACACTCTTACCTATAGCAAGCATGTAAGTTGCTAACAATACTCTTGCGGTATGTGAAGGGTTACCTCCTTGCTCTAAAGCATTTAATATATTAACTATACATGGTGGATACTTTCCTTCATCTACCCTATATACATTCAACTCGTTACTCTCATAGATCATTGACTTGAATGCATCCACACGCCTTGCTAAAGGTGTCGGCAATCTTCTCTCATCTATATTCATACTCTCAATCTTACTTGTTATTATTAGCATGAGCTCATCCCTTATCAACCTGATCACATCTTTGCTATTGAGATGTACGTAACCTTTATGTACTACTCTATTTACCAACCTCCAGTAACTATCATGGAAGTTTGTAGAGTATCTAAGGTAATCCTCTACTTTGATCTTGAACAATGCATTATCTTTATCATAGATAACATCTACATTGAATAGATCCTTGAATATTAGCCTTAATATACTATCTATAGTATTCTTGCTATTCTTACTAAGATCCTCCATGAGGAAAATCTCTGCCCTCTTTGCCTCTGCTAATGCAAATCGCTTATATAGGCTCTTAATCTTTGTAGCTCTAACCATTATACATGCTAGAAGAAATGATACAAGTTCTGTATCAGCATCTCCAAGTTCTTCATATACAATACCATTTATAGCAGATAGTACCCTCTTGCTTGCCTTATCTATTATATTTTCGAGTGAGGGATCGTTGAACTCTTCTAATGAGTAATTCAATACCTTCAGGTAATCTGCAGCATTACTTAGGAATGGGTACTTTGCTATTAACATGCTGTTACTGCTCACATATCATTTAATATACTAGCCCAAATAAAAGATAATATCATGCATAATATACGTGTAGGTTTACATGTATCTATATCTGGCGGTATAGATAGGGCTGTAGATAATGCATTAGCACTCGATTGTAATGCATTCCAGATATTCACAAGGAACCCAAGGGGTTGGAATGCTAAGCCTTTAAGTGACGAGGAGGTTAGGAGGTTCAAGGATAAGTTAAACACAAACTCTAGCAGGATAGATGTTAATGCTGTATATGCTCACATGCCATATCTACCAAACCTAGCATCACCAAAGCAAGAAGTATACAACAAGTCCTTATCAGTGCTAATAGATGAGGTTAAGAGATGCTCAATGTTAGGGATAAAGATGCTTGTGATACACCTAGGCAGTTATATGAACACAAGCCCAAGTGATGGTATGAGGAATATAGTTAATGCATGCAACATTGCATTAGAGCATACTAAAGATGTTACTATACTGTTAGAGAATATGGCTGGGCAGAAGAATAGCATAGGCTCAAGTATTGAGGAGTTAGGAAGGCTCTATAACATGCTAAATGGTAAGAAGGTTGGTGTATGCATAGATACATGTCATCTATTTGCATATGGGTATGATCTAAGGAGCAAGGGTAAGTTACAAGATCTTGTAGCATTGTTAGATAAACATATAGGACTTAAGAATATCAAGTTACTCCATATAAATGACTCCAAGTACGGATTAGCATCCCATGCTGATAGGCATGAGCATATAGGCTTGGGTTATATAGGTGAGGAGGGCTTTAAGAACATATTTAGTGTTGAGGAGTTTAGAGCTATACCATGGATACTAGAGACTCCTGTAGATTCAAGGCGAGGTGATTTAGAGAACATAAAGAAGGTTAAGGAACTTGCATATACTTATATTAGTCATGATTGATTATGAATGATGTTACGCTATGAACTATGATGCTGTAACCAACCTAGCATTGAGTAAGGGGTTTTACTTCCCTAGTTGCGAGATATATGCAGATGCCCAAGCAGGATTCTGGGACTATGGACCATTGGGGGTTACATTGAAGAACAGATACATAGAACTATGGAGGAGAGAGTTGGTTAGAAGGGATGGTATGCTAGAGATAGACGGTGCTCAGATAATGAGTAAGAGTGTATTTATAGCATCTGGACATCTAGAGAGCTTTAATGATCCAATAATAAGATGCTTAAAGTGCTCAGCAGTACATAGAGCTGATAGGCTTATAAGCGAGCATATAAATGCCCTTGTGCCTGAGCGTATGAGCAATGAAGAGTTGGATTCCTTGATAGTAAAGAATGGTATAAGATGCCCAAGGTGTAATGGAGAGCTAGGTAAGGTAAGTAGGTTTAACATGATGTTTAGGGTTGGGATAGGTGTAGATAACGTTGATGCATATCTTAGACCAGAGACATGTCAGAGCATATTTGTAGACTTTGCTAGACTATTCAAGGTAATGCGTTGTAAATTACCAATAGCAATAGCACAGGTTGGCAAGAGTTTTAGAAATGAGATTGCCCCTAGGCAGAGTATAATAAGGCTCAGGGAGTTCTACCAAGCAGAGATAGAGGTCTTCTTTAACCCAAAGAGGTTAGATTACATAGATGAGAGGAAGTTCAATTGTGTGAAGGATGTAATGCTTAGGGTACAGGATAGCAGTGGTTTATATGAGGTTACTGTACTTGAGGCTTTAGATAAGGGCATAATACCCAATAAACTGATAGCATACTACTTGGGATTGCTTGCTGATTTCTATAGTAAGACTGGTATAGATATGAGCAGAACTAGGTTTAGAAGGCTTGGTGATGATGAGAAGGCATTCTATGCTAGTATAGCATTCGATTTCGAGGTTAACACAAGTCTAGGATGGATAGAGTTGGTAGCATGTAACTATAGATCGGAGCATGATCTCAAAGGACACATGCAAATTAGCAAAGAGAACCTTGAGGTTATGGATGGGAATGAGAGAGTATTAGCACATGTATTCGAGCTCTCCATGGGTATTGAAAGAAGTTTATACTGTATATTGGAGCATTCGCTTCAAGAGGATAAGGATAATGATAGAGTAGTGCTAAGATTGAAGCCATATCTTGCCCCAATACAGGTAGGAGTATTACCTTTAGTTAATAAAGATGGCTTAGATATCAAGGCATTGGAGATATATGATATGCTCAAGAGAGATTTTGATGTAGTTTATGATGACTCTGGTACCATAGGCAGAAGGTATAGAAGGCTTGATGAGATTGGTACGCCTTATGCAATAGCAGTTGATAGGCAGAGCATGCAAGATAATACAGTAACCATAAGAGATAGAGATACAATGCAGCAAGTAAGAGTAAAGATAGAAGATCTTAAGAGTGAGTTAGCAAAGAGATTTATGATAATATAGTAAAATATTATAGAAATACTCGGCAAGAAAACTCATGGTTTTAACCATGAGATGAATTGCCGAAATTTAAATACCAAAACATCATCACAATAATCAGTGCATAAACAATTAAATTACAAGTATAGACTGTATCCGAATAAACTATATGAGGAGAGGTTAGAATCCAATCTAGAAGCATGTAGATTCCTTTACAATCACTTCATAGAAGAAGGTTATACTAATGAGTATGAAATGAATAGAAGGATTACTGAATTAAAGGATGCTTATCCTGAACTTAATAATTATCATTCTAAAATGTTACAGATGGTTAGTAAGCAAGTTACCAGCATATATAAATCATTAAAAGTATTAAAGAAGAATGGGTATAAAGTTGGTAAACCAAAGATTAAATCTAAAGAAGAGTACAACTCCTTTACTTATAATCAATCAGGATTTAAAGTAGTTAATAAAGATAATAGATGGTATCTATGGTTATCAAAGATAGGATATATTAGGATAAAGTTACATAGACCTCTTACAGGTAACATAAAGCAAGTAACTGTTAAGAGGAAGAATAACAA